>PKDL01000076.1 GCA_002863065.1 Pseudomonadota bacterium | reverse complement strand
GGTGAAGGCGACTACGCCAATAGCCCACTGGGAGTCCTTCCGCTAAGTCGCCCAGTGCATGGACCGTGTACGGTCTTATTACGTCTAGATTCATTTCACCTGGTCCAGTCGCAGCAAGGGAGAGGGACCATTATTAGTCGTTCGTTCGAAGGCTCTCAGTATCGATACCGCGTGCGGTGCGGTGAGGTAGCGTTCGACCAATGCACTCCCAGCCAGCAGTCGATGTCAGTCGGAGCGACAGTCGACATCGAGCCTACATCCTCGCTCCACTGTTGGCCTCAAACCCAATAGTCTGGTCCTACGTCGTACAATACCTGGGAGCTTATTGACTCTGCTCACAACAGAATCCGCGCCGAACCAGAGTAAAGTCGTCCTGCAGCGAAAACCGCGGTAGCGTGTCATAAGATGCTCGATAGTCTTCTCAAATTGGCGGTCTCTACCGCGCGCGACGTGGGTAGGCTCCTGCTGAATGAATTCACATCCGGCCCCGTGGGCAAAGGGCGAGTTGCGCCCATCGATACTGCAGTCGAACGATTGATCTGCGACACATTGCTGAGCGAGACGCCTCATTTTGGCTTCCTCGGAGAAGAAACGGGCGCAGTGGCAGGCGACGGAATCCATACGTGGGTGGTAGACCCACAAGACGGCACCTCCTATTACCTCCGCGGCGCGCGCGGACCTGCGGTCTCAATTGCCCTACTACGCCATCGGATACCGGTTCTAGGGGTGGTATTTGCCTATGCTGCACCAGACCATAATGGTGACCTCATCGCGTGGGCCGAAGGACGGCCGATTATTCGAAATAACCGCGTCGTCCGTCAACCAGCACTCACCCCCTACCTTGAGAACGATCACATCGTGCTGACATCCCCCGCAGCGAATATTGCACCACAAGCGGCGGCAGATGTGGTTTCACCTGCGCGATATGTCGTGCTGCCGTCCATCGCATATCGACTTGCACTCGTTGCTGTAGGTGATGCCAATGCGACATTGTCCGTCGCTCCGTTGAATAGCTGGGATATTGCAGCCGGCCATGCGCTTCTGCGCGCTGTAGGCGCAACGCTCCTCGACCAGAATGGCGAAGAGGTCACCTATGATGTGGACGGTCGAAGAAAGCTGACTGCATGTTTTGGAGGCTCTGAAACGACAGCAGCGGCGCTTTCTACCCGACGTATTCAGGGACGCACTCTCCGGGAAAAATCCGCGCCGTACGTAGAGCTTCGACCCGGTATAACCATCACAGATTCGGGTGTCTTGAGTCGAGCACAGGGCTGCATGATGGGCCATTTATGCGCGGACGCGATCCTTACCGACAAAGCTACATCGGAGCCACACCACGTTCAAGACAACCCCGCCCAGCCACTGCCGGGGCAACTCCGCGTCCATTCCGAGCTTGGGCTCACGTTGGCCCGAGTGCTCGTTGACTACGAAAACTATCATCTCCCCCGTGTTAGAGAAATGTACAAGGGCTGGCTGCGGTCGTCACCCATCAGACGGCCAGAGTCGATCGTCGGTGCCCTCACCAAGCAACACGTCGTTTCGCCACCAAACCATCATACGCAGCGAAGGTATTCAGACCCAATACTACGATGCGCACCACTCGGAGTCTTCGGTGCACTTTTAGCGTCCAAGCACATTCAACAGTTGGCTCAGCTCGATGCGTCACTCACCAATACACTGTCTGAAGTGCAAGACGTGAGCGCTGCGTTTGTTGCTACACTCGCATTCGTCATCCGCACTGGAGAACAGCCAGGTACGGTCCTTGAATTCGCTCAAGACCAACTAAATGACAAGAGACTGGGTATGCAACCAAGCCGGGGAGGACATGACCAAACCGCAGCCTACCATGCATTCAATGAAGCACTTCACCAATTACGAAATACCTCATCCTTGCGTGATGCCTCCACGCAGGCACACGAGAACACAAAAAAAACCGGTGCTGAACCCATTGTAACAGCGACGCTCTTCGGAGCGACATATGGACGCGATGCAATACCCAAGACATGGCAACGACTCGTACTGAGCTGCCGACCTCAGAGAGGCGCCGCATATCCGCGTCCGGCGCGATACTGGGCAGTCGATACCCTAGCACTAACGGAGCGATTACTACTCGCCGGTAAAAACGCACAACTACCGATGTGCGATACCGAAACCAAAGATGCTATCAACCGCATAGTAGAGAACTAATAGCCTCGTTGACCGGCCCTGGACTCTCAGTTTGAGGAAAATGCCCAGCATCATCTACCGGAACCAGATTTGCCCCGATCTCGCGAGCTAATGCGTTGCCGACGATTGGCGGAAAAATGGGGTCATGCTGGCCCCAGATAACTGCGCTCTCGCCTCGCCATCGAGCTCCTCTCAACAGGTTTGGGCCAAGGAACTTCAGGTCCTTACGCAAACCGCGGTAATAGGCCATCGCGCACTTAAATGCCGGCCCGTGCTGAAATGCACGAGCGTAGCTGAGGATATCATCTGCATGGAATGCCTCTGGCCGATATGACCAGGTGTTAATGATCTGCTCCACAAAATACACCGGCCGCCGCCAGAATTGCCGCTCCGCCACACCAGGTATATTAAATTTGAACACATGATGAAGGCGCCAGGGAACCATGAGCCGCCCAGGACCATTCACCCATACCGCACGGTCGATACGCTCAGGACAAACGATCAACATCGCTGACAGGATTGCGCCCCCCCAATCGTGTCCAATCAAATCAATGGACCCAGTATCCGATATCATACGAACGACTTCGCCCAATTCACGTGCAATAGTCGATAGCCGATAGTCCCCTGATGGAGTTCCCGGGCGAGGTGCGTCGGTCGACTTATACCCCTTGAGGTCGAGCGCAATGGCGCGTCGACCGTTATTTGCGAGAAATGGAACGACGTGGCGCCAGCTTGCATGATGCTCTGGAAAACCATGTAATAGAAGGACTGGTCTACCTTTTCCTAGCTGAATGCCGCCATACTGAATCCCCGCTGCACGTATAGAAAACGGTTTCCTGTCTGCCCAGGTTAAATCTGCCATGAGACCACGGTACGCTCTCCCCATGAACATCGCCATTCATGACGAGATATCTCAGCTAGAATCGATCATAATCCACGAGCCTGGTAACGAAATGAATCGGATGCATCCTGTCCATCTCGAGGGCTTTCGAGAATCCGATGAGGGACAGCTGCAACCTAATCCGGACTACCTATTATTTGACGACATCGTCTACTTACCGAGGCTCAGGGCAGAGCATGCCGAGATAGTCGAAGTGCTGCGCGCAACGTGTGGACACCACAATGTCCATCGGGTTGGCGACTTATTACGACGGACCTTGCATGACCCCGTTGCCAGGGCCGCTGCAGTCGACCGGATCCTTTTCGATGAAGCGCATGACCGTGGTTCTAGCTGGACAAATCGACAATTGGATTACCTTCGGCAAACCGATCCTGACGATCTCCTTCGAACCTTGTTTCGGGGTACGACAGCCGACGGGACATCCATGTTTCAGCACCCCCTTCCGAACCTCATGTTCGCTCGTGATTTGGGAGCCGTTGTTGGATCACATGTCCTGCTCACATACGCCAGGCATCCAGCCCGAAAACGCGAGATGACTCTTGCGCGCACCTTATTTATACAACTCGGTCTGCCCATCATCGATATCGGTGATGATGTGGAAAATCCTGCATTAGAGGGTGGAGATATCCTGTTTGCCGGTCCAAACCAGGTGCTGATTGGAGTGGGCGAACGAACAGCGTATGAAAGCGCAGCCGCTGCGGCTGCACGACTGAACGAAGCCGGTATTGCGAAAACCCACCTGGTCTTTCTCCGCGTGCACCGGTCTACGATGCATCTAGATACCGCATTCACATTTGTGAGTCATGACGCATGTCTCGTGTACGCCCCTCAATTACTGACCCCCGGTGCGGCGCAGATTGTGACGATTGAAAAAGGTAAGGAGTATAAAAGAACCGGCACATTACTCGACGTAATGGATGAAGAGGGTATTCATCTGAATCCCATTTCTTGTGGTGGCGCTGATCCCGTTTCTCAGGCGCGAGAGCAATGGTCCGATGGCGCAAATGCCTTCGCATTGGCACCAGGCCGGATACTACTGTACGCGCGCAATGAGCAAACGCTACGCACGTTGAATGCACAGGGCTTCCAAATCGTGAGCCCTCAAGAGTTCTGCCGAAATGCGGCCTTATTTCTCCAACCAGGTCGACGCTTAGTCATCGCCATTGAAGGCTACGAGCTCTCAAGAGGTCGTGGTGGTCCACGTTGCCTTACATTACCCCTCAGACGAGTCAATCCATAAGCATCTGACTTTGCTCGATCTTTTCTTTTAATTTGTTTTTTTTCAACGAAGACCAGCCGCGTCCGGAAGTTCTAGTTGCGACACACACGAGCAACTTTGAGTCACGGAGGCGAAAATGTTTGAGTCACGCTGGATAGGAATTATATCAAGCTGTTTGTACCTAGCCCTAAGTATTGTAGTCGTTAGCGGTTGCGAAGCAGAGATGACGAACGATACCGTTAGCGGTACTGCGTCATCCGCCCTAAAAAACCTAGAACTGACCTGCTGTCTTGATGATAATGGCGAGCAACTACTTACCAGTGCCAAAAAATGCGCCCAAGTAGGTGGATTGGCACAGCCCGAATCGGTGTGCATGCAAAAAGCCGCCGCACTCGTTTGCTGCCTCCTGAAAGATGGAACAACCACGACTACCGACAGTGCCATCTGTGCGTCGTTGCAGGGTAACGCGCTGCCCGTTTCCATGTGTGAAGACATAAAGCCAGCGGATCCGGTATCCGTTTGCTGTGAAACAGAGGAAGGCACCGGCTTCATGCTGCTGAAAGAATGCCTTTTCACCGGCGGCACCCAGGTCGCTATCGATCTTTGTATCACGCCCGTAAAGGAGGTCTGCTGCAAACTAAGCAACGGCGTGTTCACACTGCCGGGTAGCGAGTGCAAAGCCGAGGGTGGAACTATCGTGGCCGAGGAGTTCTGCGATACGGCCCCCGTCAGTGTGTGCTGTGACACCGCGGACGGTCCGACATTTATGATAGCCAGTGAGTGTATGTCTGACGGCGGCAGCCTTTTACCCATAAGCGACTGCGAGACTCCACACCCGCTGGTATGTTGCGAACTTCCCGACGGCACCTTCCTCACTCTTATCGATCAAAAGTGTTTTTCCAACGGCGGAGCGCCAGTTGCCGATGAGCTATGCGAAGAAGAGACGGTATGCTGTGCAATTGAAGATGCCCTCATCGATAGCCTAACCGCCACCAGCTGCGTTGCGGAAGGTGGTCTCGTCTTAGCAGATGAAGAATGCAACGAACCGAACCCTGAAGTCTGCTGTCTCTTTGAGGGTTTCCAAACTACGATCCCACTATCTGAATGCACTAGTGAGGGCGGCGTCCCTTCTCCCGTAGAAGCCTGTGAAGCAACGACCGACATTTGCTGCCTTCTTCCCTGTGGCTCAACAGTTTCCGTCCCCGCCGACGCATGTGAAGCTGTTGGTGGCACAATCGCTCCCGAGGAGATGTGTGAGCCCTGCTGTCTATTACCTTGTGGACAAGCCGTTTCAGCTCCTGCCGATGCATGCGAATTAGTGGGCGGTACTATGACCAGCGGCGAGATGTGCTCTCCGGAGGCTTGTTGTACCCTCCCTTGTGGCATGCATTCCAATATGCCGGCCAGCGCCTGCATCGCTGCGGGTGGGACAGTCAGCCCCGTAGAGGTTTGCGATGCCGTCGTCTGCTGCTCGCTCGACAGTGGCACCGTGACTATGACTAGCAGCCAGTGCACGGATGCTGGCGGTGAAGTCGTCAGCGACGAATTTTGCCTCGACGAAGAGATTTGCTGTGCCTTTGAGATAGGCCAACCTATTCAAGCGACAGCAGAGGATTGCCTGGAGCAAGGAGGACTGGTCGTCGACCATACCGTCTGTGAAAACCCAGAGGTCTGCTGCATGTTCGCGGACGGCAGTACAGCCCAGTTGAGTCAGCAGGAATGTCACGACCAGGGTGGTGAAGAAGTGTCGCCTGAGGCATGTGAGCCTCAAGATGCCATCTGCTGTGTGTTCGACGACGGTTCGACCGATGAAATCACCCCAAACGAGTGCGAAGCACAAGGCGGAATTATCGGAACGCCCGAGCAATGTGAAATACAAGAACCGACCTGCTGCTTGCTACCACAGGGCACCACTATGCTGATGACACCTAGCGAATGCGCCGGTGCCGGTGGGACGCTGACTACAATGGACCAATGCGAATCTCCGTGTGCTACCGATGTCGATAAGAACCTATCTCTCATCGTCACGGACACCGCGGCATTGGAGCTTTTCCCACACGACGAGGTACTGGGACAGATTCTCGCCACGAGCGGGAGCACGAATGCCACGCAGACAGCCAACACAGTATTCCAGCAATGGTGGGGTTCGCAGCGTGAACGTACTGCCCTCGACCCGGCGCACCACCCGTTCTGCGACGACAACGGCGGCCAAATCAATGGATTTGACATTGCATGCCCACGGGCCGAAAGCGTGCTGGAAAACCATGTTCCCAACACCCACACACCGGTCGCGTTGGTCAATCGCTTCGACCTCGCCCCGCTGAACGGCGGACACTGTGGTGAATACCGGATCGTGTACGCCCTAACCAATGGCGCGCCCGGACGAAACTTCATCATTTACGAAGCCGTCCTTCCTAACCCGGATCCTGCGTGCGGTATCGAAAGCTGCCGCCCCGTCGCTGAATTCTGGGCATCACTCACTGACGAGCCTGATGCCTCGGTCCGGGCAGCTCTGCTACAGGATTTCTATTTCAATGGGTTGCCCGGATTCGCTCCTGTTATTCAGGCGGCCCACTATGGCCTGGGGTCACCCGTTGCAGGACAGATACGGACCAACCAATTTATGGGTGGCCCCTGGAATCTGCGTGAATTCAACACTGCGCTGGAATGTGACCCGGCAGATCCCGCGACATGCGACCTGCTTATTCGTCAGACGACAGTCAAAGGTAACCCGTCACCCAGTGTGGTTGACGGATCAGCAGGTACGCCGCTCACGAACGATTTTGAAACCGACTTTATTGCCCAACTACCATTGCTGACACCCGCTACCGAGGATATCAATCAGCTTCTGATGGATACGAGTGACGATTTCAACACGGGTGAAAGTATCTCTCAGGGTGGTTCTCCGAATTCATCAATCTATTTTCCAAGCTTTGCACTCGCTACGGCCATTGATAATGCGCTCCCCGTCACCAGTAACTTGGGGTCTGGAGATATCATTGCCCGATTGCAAACTCAGACGTGTGGTGGTTGTCACCAAACCTCGGGTAACGCCAACCTAGGCACACAAGATTCTGGAGCAGCTCCGTTGATGTGGCCTGCCAAGAGCCCAATGTTTGTGCACATTGATGAGAACAGTACGCTGAGCAACGCCTTGGTCATGCCCGGTGGTTTTCTAGATGCGAGGAAGTCCGTGCTTGAGGAGTTCCTGGTACTCACCTGTGATGGCGGTTGCAATACGCCTCAGCTGTTCCGGACTATCGATGGTAGCCTAACCGCTGACGTCATGAGTGTGGACAAAGGAGTACTCGCCCCATCCACTAGTAACAAGATGAAGGACACCTTATCGGGCGCTATCGTCCACTGAGCTCCCACCACTCTTCTCGTCGCACTGGCGTACCCCCGAGTCAAAGACTCGTGCGATGGTACGCCAGCGACGTGACTCTAGCGCCAGACGTATAGCTTCAGCGAGACATACTCACTCGGCAGAAGATCGACAGGGGAGATATTATCGTACTCCGTTCCATTCGCGAGCCGGATATCGAAGTCGATCACATTATTCTCGCCCGGATTGATTGCGTCCGTCACTTCGAGGTACGTGCCCGTCGCAATAGCCCCAGGACACCATCCATTCCTCGGGAACTCCCAGGTACCATATTGAGGCGATACCGGGTTTTGAGGGCAATCATCTCGCCATGGATTCACCGTGTACTTCACACCATTGATATATAGCTCCTGGTTCATTTGGCAGAATTCTGCACAGTTCAGGTGGTTGCCGAAGCTATGACCTGTGGTTGTAAGGTGCGCTACCACCCGTGTCGCATCGGCGGGAATCATGAAGCTCTTTGGGTCAATCTGTGAATCCACATTTGCATCGGGCTCGACTTCGCCGACGGTGATTTGGCGCCGTCCCCAAATGTTGACCACCTCGTCGGGTGCCTTGGGCTTGCCGGGATAGAACACAAATTGTGTAGTAACCCGCCACCCTTCACCTTGTGCGTGACCAGGACCAACCCAGGTATCGATCCAAGACTTGAGTATACGTTTGCCCGTTAGCAAAGGCGCCATACCGGTGATATCGATGTATTGGCACATTTCGATCTTGTAGGGGGTAATGTGGCGCGCGATTTCGACTTGCTCCTGGTTTCCCTCTTCGGACTCTTCAAGCACCAATGAGACGCTGCCGGTGCGGTCCCAGTGATCGCACAGGCCCGATTCAGGGCACTCCAACCGAAAGAGAAGTCCAACTTGTGACCAGCTGCCCGGGGCAGGGAAGTCCACTTCAATCTCGACTTCACGCCGGTTCTCGGTACCAAAATACTGGTGCTCCTGAATAAATCCATCCACAACGACCGCTTCCTCCGGAAATGCGCCGCCAGCACAGGCATACCAAGGGGCGGCTGCTGTAAAATCATACGGCGGAGCCTCTGCAATGGGCTCTCTCGGTTGCGCCACGCCGGTGTCATTGGACGCCCCCGTATCGGTCAACCCCACATCGATTGGCTGTTGAATATCAAGAGTGGCAACTGGATTATCGGTAACGTCGCTTGCTACGTACGTATCCTCTACCGGCTTCACGATGAAGCCTACGTCGTCCATAGCATTCGTTCGTGATCCCGAACTGCTACACCCTATGGCGAAACAGATGCCCAATACCGCGACAGCACGCATATTAACCTCCAGCATACGGCGACTTATATCACACGATCACCATGCCCAGATGTCGTAGCGATAAGACCGAATAGCATCAAACGGTTGCGAACGACGTCTTACAAACGGGAAAAGGGCCGTACCAAGCGGAAGCTGATATCAAAACCACGATACGAACTGTCCAGATAACGTCGGTTTGCTGCACCCAATTCAGAAGCAGCATTGAACCAGCCTCCACCTCGCAGCACGCGATATCCGGGCGCAGACTCCGTCTTCTCT
Source organism: Pseudomonadota bacterium (assembly GCA_002863065.1). Lineage (GTDB taxonomy): Bacteria > Myxococcota_A > UBA9042. The sequence goes on along the minus strand of PKDL01000076.1, from coordinate 8,211 downwards.
TCTGCTACCACCGAAACCCGACCAGACAATATAGTCCCTCCTCCAGCGAGGAAGGAGTCCATGCACCAATCCGCACTATTACCCGCCATGCCGCGCACACCGTACGGACTTATATCTACCGGAAAGGTATCGACGACAGATGGCAAGAACCGACCAGCGTGACTTTCCTTCATGCACGCCCATGACGGATCAAACTGATCACCCCACGGATACATTCGACCATCTACCCCACGCGCCGCCTTTTCCCACTCAAGCTCGAGTGGAAGTCGCCAAGGCTGCCCAGTACGTTCTGAATACCAACGGCTATAGGCCGTTGCGGCGTGCCATGTAACCATCGAAATCGGGTACTCGGGCTCCCAGATATCGCCATCTGCGTCTGGTCGTAAGGTGAAATGACGCCCGTCAAACCCGCATATCAGGGCCCCCAATTCTCCAGCAGTACCCGCGCGTTCTCTGGGAGCATGTAACAAAGCATCCTCAGATTTAGCCTGAGCCACGAGGTCATCGAGAAACTGGAGAAACATTCGATTCGTGACTGGAAACCGCTGAAAAATCCTCGCTCCTACCCAGAGCCGACGTCGCGGAAGACTATCCCGGGCAGCAGCACTACCACCGCTCCAAAACCAGCCGGGAGGGACATAGCATTCGTCTGACTCAATCTCACTTGAAGTAGGCAGGACGATTCGCTGCGGCTCGCTTTCACCGGGTGGGACACCATCCCAGTGCTGTTGCCGCTCAATGTGAACTGGGTACTGCACATCAGGATAATCTGTATGTTTGATAACACAGAGGTAACTACCCATCGGCAACGACACTTTCGTCAGCGGTGTGACACCAAGCGTTCGTATGTGCTGTGCCACCAGTCTCCGATTTCGCAGCGTATAACGATACAACTCGACTGCGGCGCCAGAGGGCTCAGTATGTAGAGTCAGCGCGCCGTCACCTCGAATGTAGGCAACATGACCGGCCCGGTCTGGATGATTTGTGGGCAGTGCCTGTACGTGCTGACGTAACAGCACATCGGCACGAGTCGCGTCAATACGATCAACCTCAGCTGCGGCGTGCTCAGACCGATAGCGTGCAGCTAATGCCGCATGTGCTTCTGGTAAGTCGGGAGCATGGGTAAGGGAACCCTGCAATAACCGTTCTTCTTCTAACTCTGCGATCTCTGCTTGTTTTTGGAGGGCGGTAGCCGCATCGTCCTTTGCCCACCCCGGCGCCTTATCGTCCTCAGGACGCCATAACTCAATCCCATGGAGAAGCGCCGCAGCCTCTGCTCGCAATGCGCTTGCACGCTGACGTAAGCGCGCCGCCTCCGGGACCTTACCGACCGCTTGTTTTACAATCGCCAGCGCATCTTCACGCCGCTGCGCCCCGTCAAGCCAATCCTGCAATGCGTTGGCGAGCTCGCCAGCGCCGGTGTAACGCTCGTCTGGTGAACGGGCCATGGCACGCTCGCATGCTCGTATCAATGGGGCCGGTAATGGCGGCCGCCGCGGAATTTCGTCTTGCCCAAGTACGCCATGAAGCTCAGTCTCCGGTACCTGGCTTCGAGAACGCCGAAGCGTAGCAGGTGGACCACGCCGCACCTGTTCCAAGACATCGGCAGCGCCATCGCCCAAGTACGGAGCCCGACCGGCAAGTAGCTCGTACAGAATGGCTCCTAGCGCATAGACGTCGCTTCGAGCATCAATCACAGTGACGTTACCGAGCGCCTGCTCGGGCGGCATATAGGCAGGGGTACCCGCAACCGATCCGACCATGGTCGGGTGTGAGAGCGCAGCACTGCGGTCAGTTTGCACGGGGACAAGGTCCTCTAGGTTGGATTTCGTATCATCCTTACCGAGTACTTTCGCGAGCCCCCAGTCCAAAACCAGCACCTCACCATGCGCTCCAACCATGATATTGTCGGGTTTAAGGTCGCGATGAACGACGCCGCGACTATGCGCATAGCTCACGCCATCACAGACTTGTCGAAGGGCTTCCACCAGCCTACGCAAGGTCCAACCCGATGTAGGTGTTTCCCAACGTTCCTGACTCACCGCATGGAGCTCCGCAATGACTTGACCGAGCGTTTGCCCGCTCACCTCCTGCATCGTGAACCATAGTCGACCATCGGGAAGTTCACCTAAGTCGTATACCGGCACAATATTTGGATGTTGCAACTGGGCTGTTGCCTGAGCTTCTTCGAGGAAGCGTGCCACAAAACCCGATTGTTTCATCGCCGGCGCATGGATAATTTTCAGAGCTATTGTCCGCCCTAGCTGTCGGTCATACGCTCGTCGAACTTCTCCCATCCCGCCAATCCCAAGTGGCCCCAGATCGTCGTACCGAGGGAGCCCATCGATACGGTGTCCGCCTTCAGGTGCATAAGCAAGATTCGGGAGCGTGCTCGCGCTACGCAATGCGTCTACCTCTCCGATATCGATAGGAGATAACGCCGACATAGGTGCAGCTATCGAGCCTACCGGATCGGGTGGATGCGTCGAGGCACCAGACACCAAAGTCGCGTCCTCTAGCCTCGCGGCCGCTGCAGCCCGTAGCACGTCCAGAGGCACCCCGTTCGCCAGGGCATATGCCAGAATATCCTCTGCATCGACTGCCATCATTCCCCCGAGAGGCCACTTCGCTTACATTCCCGACCGCACGTCGCGTGCAGGCACTGGGAGAAGAAAGTGGATTATACCGTCAGCCGGAATCGACAACGGCATTGCAGTCTATAGTGTGGACTAGAGGCAACCATCCCGCAAATTGACGACATTTCAAGGGAATGGTCCCCCGCTGGACGACGTCGATATCGCTAACCAGCCCTGTGACTACAGAGAGGGAAGCGTAGATAGGGATACAGTACCCCGACGTCGCGAGTTCGGTATGTCGTTACATCGCTACGAACCCGCTACGCCATTAGGTGTGGCTACTGCACTGGCAGCAGATTATTCGCTGCCGCGATCTCAATAGCTTGTGTAAATAACTCCGCAAATTCCTCACGAGCCCAGGTGCTCTTTGAATCATCGGCCACGATAGAGCCAATACTTTCCAGATTATCCATGCTGCTGTACGGGCTACCTTTCAGAATTTCAGCGAACGCGGCGATAGCCGTAGCCCACTTAAAGTCATCTGTGGCGGCGGCAAAATCATCGAGTACAGCCGCTTCGAGAATCCCCTGTGATACCTCACTGGCTGCAGTCGTCTCGCCCGCATCAACGTCCTTCCAACGCACCGCGACTCGCACCAGCTCACCGGCCATCACATTGAGTTCGCCATCGAATAGCTCTCCGGAATCCTCTGGCTCTGGGGCACCGTCTGGGAGCGGAATATCACCGCCATGCATCACGACTTCATACAACGCCGTCACGTTATGACCCGCTCCAACCTCACCGGCGTCGATCGTATCATCGGTGAAAAGCTCATCAGGAATATCGTTGATCTCGTAACCCAGCAGCCGATACGCGTGCACCGTGTCAGGATTGAAGGTCACCTGCAATTTCATGTCCTTTGCGATGAAGTACATGGCCTGAAGCAGCTTATTTTGTGCATAATCGACGGCAGAATCGTCATCGATGATGACGGAATAGGTCCCGTTACCCGCGTTAGTTACTTTCTCCATCATGCTGTCATTGAGATTGCCGGCGCCAAAGCCGAGCGCTGTAAACGTGACGCCAGATGCACGCCTTTCTTCGATCAACTCTACGAGGTTCTGGTCACTACTAAGCCCAACATTGAAGTCACCATCAGTGCACATAATCACGTGGTTGATACCACCATCGATAAACCCATCCTCTGCCTGGGCATATGCGGCATTGATACCAGAGGCACCAGCAGTGCTACCACCCGTCTGCAAGCTATTTATCGCCCCTTTAATCACCGCCTTTTCCGAAGCCGGGGTCGGAGGCAGAAGTACGCCGGCACCACCAGCATATGTCACAATACTCACACTGTCCGTCGGGTTAAAGACATCCACTGCCTCCATGAGTGTTTGCTTGACCAGTTCCATCTTCCCCTGCCCGCCCATGCTCCCGGAGGCATCCACGAGGAAGACAATATTTGCATCTTTGCGTGGCAGCTGTGACAGCCGCGTACCCTGAATACCGACGCGTACGAGGGTTGTGCCAATGACGAAGGGATTGGGCGCCGCATCCAATGAAATAGAGAATGGGGCATCGCCCTCGGGAGCCGCATAGTCGTAATCGAAGAAGTTCACATATTCTTCCAAACGTACGCTCGCCGGCTGAGGTAGCGTATTGTATACATTCAAGTCACGACGGAAGATGTCATAGCTTGCAGTGTCCACATCAGCCGCAAAGGTAGACTGGGGGTCCGATGAGGCAATGGTGAATGGGTTAGTGCCTACATTATGATAGGAATCGCCCGCGCTTGGGATGGATTCGTCGTTCGGATCCTCATCACCCCAATACCCGTCAGTACCTCCAAGTTGTTCTCCCCCGTCCATATACCAATCGCCGGATTCAGCAGCGATCGGTGAGTTAGCGGAATCAACGCCGCTGGTTCCTCCCTCCGGAGCATGTGCCGTGTGAGTCCCATCCAACCCAGGGTGTTCCGATGTATCCACGAAACCGGCCTCTCCTGAACACCCTGACATCACCAACCCCACACTCGTTGCCCCAACCAAGCCAAGCACTTTCAAAAACCGCATAACATCTACCTCCCAATCCGCTGAAACCGTCTACAATTGCGGACTGGACTGAACTTGAGCAAGGCGCATGCCACTGTACTGAAAGAGCCACTGCGGCGGAATCGTGCTTACATCCCCCCCGCGCCTACGCGTCAAAACACCTCATGTGTAGAGAAATTCCCCACCCTGATCCGCTCGCGAGTGGAAGCCCACTGCTATCCTCATCGACTGAGCTACAAAACGGCCCAATATTTCAAATTGGCAGAAAAGACCCATATCTAACGACCGGCCTAGGCGTTAGCATAGCCGCGTGAATTCTGGTTTTTGGATCGGTATCGCCTTGGTGGCTGTCTTCCTCGCACGATACATCAAGCGCGTGCGTATCCGGCAAGAAGCCAAGAGGATGCTTCAGGAGCCTGGCCTGACACCGGACAACCCACTTTCGGGATTGCGACTGTCCGAAATTGATGAGCACATCCTGACGATCAGCTGCGGATGCGGCGGCGGATTTCGACCTACCAGTGAAGGTTCCATACGAGTAGATGGCAGAGATTTACGGGTGGCTAGGCTCGTGTGTGGTCGTTGTGAATCAGAACGTGCACTCTATTTTGAGCCCCCTCCATTGCTACATTAGCTGCAAGAGGCATCATGGTTTCAAGCGTGGGCTCGAGGGCGGGTACTAGCTTGTGATGACCGCACTCGACATGGATCTTCAGTGCTGATAGCCATGACGTTGCCCAGTTCACAATAGCCGCGAAGGATCATAGCATTCGGTCTGATGTGGCTTCTGTACCTATTCGTGTTTTTCGGAGCGTGCTGGCTCGGTCCGGGCTATTTAGTCAGCCGCTGGCTATGGCCACAGAGCACGCCTTTAGAGCGCTTAGCTACGTCACTTTTAACGGGCATTATATTCGTTGTACCACTCGCTTTCTTCCCAGGCTTTTTACTCCGTACACCGCTGACGCCATTTAGTATTTTATGCGCTGCGCTCAGCGTGGCAGCTGGCGCGGCAATACTCATTCGGTTCCGACCACGAAAGACCCCCCCGTGCGAAACACCGGACGGACGGGAACGATATTTGGTCCTTGGTGTGATGCTATTGGCGGCCTATTCTGCTCTCACCACCTTGCCCGACCATAGTACCGGGGTTGCTCTCTTCCAGCCTTGCCCGCATCAATCGGCGCAATTTCTACTATCCGATGGCCGCAATGGTGGCTTGTACGCATTCGACGCGGAGTGGGGACAGGTCGTACATCACGTTATGGAGCATGACCTGGAACCTGGGTATGGCCTGTTCGAGGTACTTGGAAACCAGCGCCCTGGCTCGATGGCCACTATCGCACAACCCATCGCATTTCTCGGTAGTGGCGGACTGGTCGCCGCATCGTTCGGCTACGACCTGCTCTTTCTAAGCTTTGCCACCCTACTTATCACGCATCACGTTCGTCAGTGGTGGTTGACGCTGCTGCTCGCCACGCTCTTTCACTTTGGGATCCGTGACGTTGCAACCTATGCCGTCAATGAGAATATGCTCGCTGGGGGCCTAGCTATGGCCACTCTCCACCTCTTACTTCGACGCGGGCACCGAGCAGAAACCGTTCTGGCTGGAATCGCCCTTAGCCTTTGCGTGGGCGTACGTCCACTAGCACTCGCATACGTCCCAGCGGCATTTTGGTTACTCCGGTCACCGCGACGCTGGGGCTGGTTCAGCTTAGCCCTTACCATCGGCTTGATCCCATGGCTGGTGACGCAAAAGCAGGTATTCGGACAGGCATTCTTTCATCCCGCACTCGACCGCGGACAATATGCCCAGCAAGTCTTAGGATTTACGATAACGTTTCACCCTCTTGGCTTTCCTTTCTCAGATACTTTGCTGCGCCCAGACGGAGAGCCCTTCCCGAATCTACTGGCATTGCCTCTGACACATCTACGCGCATTCGGTGCGCTGCTTTGGGTATGCATCCTCACCGGAGTCGTCACGCGAGTTCGTCGTCTGGGTCCGCTAATTCTATGGTCTTTACCAAGCTATGCGCTGCTCTTGGCTATCATCCACCTAGACCGTGAAAAACTTAGCTATGCCCTACTGAGCATGGGCCCCATCGCCTGGCTACTCGGAGCAGGCGCCGCGGCCTTGTATGAAAAGCGACTCAGCCTGCAACAAAAACTGATTGCATTACAGCTCTGCCTCGCACTGATCGTTGGCTTTCCCTGGCTGCTAAAGGACGTTGAGTTACCAATCGATAGCAGAAAACAATACACAAACCGTCGATACGAAGACCCACGCCCAGTGCAAGACACTCAATCAGACCTCACGACGCCACGTTTTTTTCCATCCTATTCCGAAAGAAATCCATCACGAACGTTCGGACTACTGAGTCATGGACGACCACCACAATCGGACCCCAATCTGCCAGAAGCGCCGGTATTTATATGGCGTCCACCGGGTCAGAAATTTACTCATCGCCTCACGTTACCCATTACTGACGCGCCAGTGGTACCCCCAGGAATGGGCGAGGCAGACCGGCTCTACGAGAACTGGCGCCATACTGCGGTCATTGTCCCCATTCGTAATGCCAGTCGCTTTGTAGAGGCTTCAGTCTCCCACGATGGGAAGGTGTTTTCCGTGGACGCAGTGACGTCGCCCGGCACCTTGTCAGGCTATATCTCTGTGGGATTATCGGATTTGCATATTGGACGGTGGGATACCGTACGAACGACGGTGGACGGGAATGAGGTAGCTCCAACTGTCCACAAAAACAAAGCTTGGGTTCTTCCATAATTCGTCGCAGTAATTGGCGTCGCAGACACGGGATACATCATTGACATTCCTCCGTGAGAATGGTTGAGTCTGTGAACTGACTGACAGTCAGTCAGTTATACGCATTGCGCAAAAACCGGGGCACTGTGCCGAAAGACCGCCTTAATTCGCCGCGCTTCCATGCGCTGCTTCATGCTGCAAAGGGCCTGTTCACGGCGCAGGGTTACGCCGCAACTCCTGTATCTGCGATCGTCAAAGCAGCGGGCGTCGCGCAAGGTACTTTTTATTTGTACTTCGATAGCAAACAAGGCGTACTCGCAGAGCTCCGACGACAGGTATTTCATGACTATGAAGGTACTCTGCAGTCTGTACTATCCACTGACTACCCGGCAGATGAAGCAATGGCTCGTGTCATTGTTGCAATGGCTGATGCCGTACAACGGAATCTCGAACTCGAACGCGTATTTCGGCATGCAGAGTCAGCAGAGGCCACGCTACTCGCTGCCCGCGAAGGACGGTCGAGGCTTGCTGACGTAGCTGCTGAACGTATCGCCCAGGGCCACACTGCCGGCCTGATGCAGGTCAAATCACCCCATTGGACGGCGCGGTTCCTCATCACGTTATACGACCATGTCATCTACGAAGCGCTCGAATACGACGCAGACGCGACTCATGAAGTCGTGGCGGAATGTGTTCGATTTGGACTCAGCGCACTTCGTGCAGATCCGGTGCGGATTGAACAACTCGTAGCACAACACCATAACTGGAGACCGAATGAGTAAATCGAGTCATGTGATCGAATCCTCTGTCGACATCCGCT
>PKDL01000289.1 GCA_002863065.1 Pseudomonadota bacterium | reverse complement strand
TAGATAATAAGAATCGATATGGCGAAGTGACGATTCGGCGCGATCTGATTAGCGATTATTGTCCTGATGGCCTCGCAAGTCTTGAACGGTTGAAACAGCCCCTCTCGGTTTTATGGAGTCAGCAGACTGGCGCAGTATACCGCCTAGTGGAAGCCGGTGAAACGCAATGTCCACACGACCGGTCGCGAAAGCTGAGATGGAATAAGTATCGTACCGGTGCGAAGTGTAGCGACGGTATTGAATACGTGGCTGGAACGTCTGATCCGTATGATGGTTCCATTCTGAGAGAACGAAAGTTTAGTGCTCGATGCCCGACCAATGGTCGACATTATAATAACGAGCGAGCCATCGTCGAAGCACATTTATACGAAATGCCGGGTCTTCGCGTACGGCGAGGGCTACGTCGAGTCTACCCGCACGGTCGTCTACTGGCGCACGTGGTGGGGTACATGAATCAGGTGACCACCAAAGATATTGAGTCGGCACCGGACGGAATGTATCGGCCAGGTGATCGTATCGGGCGTACGGGTATCGAGAAAGTGTTGGAAACCGACCTACGAGGAACGTGGGGTGAGAGACATATACTCCGTGACCGTTTATCTGTGGGACAGCCAGTAAATGAGCGTCCCGATCCGGAGAATCCCGATATTGCAGTAGAGTCTGGACTCAGCGCTCGACTGACGATCGACATTGAACTCCAAAAGATGGTCAAGCGAGCAATGCGATGGCACAGAAGCGGTGCTGCTGTAGTCGTACATGTCGATTCTGGTGAAATTCTCGCGATGTATTCTAAACCGACCTTCGATCCCAATTCTTGGTCGGGTCGATTGAGCCGAGAAGAGTTCCGCTCAGTTCAGCGCAATCCATATTCTCCCATGTTGAATAAAGCGATTACTGCATATGCACCAGGCTCGGTTTATAAGCTGATTACTGCCACTGCGGGCATCGTAGAAGGTCGAACGGATTTTCGGCGCGTCGTAGGTTGTCGAGGGTTTCACGAATACGGTGGTAGGAGGTTTCGTTGTCACAATCGATATGGTCACGGAGAGCTGGATCTAGTGCATGCTATGAGCCGTTCATGCGACATCTTCTTTTACCGACTAGGCGAAGAGTTGGGCATGGATGTGTTGCATGACTATGCCTCTCGTTATTTTGGCCTCGGGGCGAGCACTGGGGTCGAGTTACCGGAATCTGATGGACTCTCACCGACAAAAAACTGGCATCGTGAGCACGGCGGATGGATGCCTGGTTTCACTATCTCAACTGCGGTTGGACAAAAAGACGTGCGAGCCTCGCCCCTTCAGATCGCAAGAGCGTATGTCGGGTTCGCAGGTCAAGGTGAACTGAAGACCGTACATGTGTTGAAGCAGATTGAAGACGCCGAAGGTAATGCGCGTCGAGTCGTTCGTCCCGCTATCGAGTCCCGTCTTCCTCTGACTGAAGAGGAGAGAGCAGCCTTAGCAGAAGGATTCTGGCGAGCGGTAAACGATGAACACGGAACGGCCTTTCAAGCTCGATTGGACGGAATTGAAGTGGCGGGGAAAACAGGCACGGCTGAGGCTGCTGAATCAAAGCCAGGAGTGGAGCCTGATGTCGCCGAATGGTTTAAGCAGGATCACGCATGGTTCGCTGGTTATGCTCCCGCTCGGGCACCGCAAGTGGTCGTTGTGGTGTTCTTAGAGCATGGAACATCTGGCGGTAAGGCAGCTGCACCAGTCGCCATGCGTATATTGAAGGACTATTTTTCTCTGCACGAACCCACTGGAGGAGAGGCGATTCCATTGCCAAATCCGATACGTTCAAATCGGCCGCCGCCCAGTCGACCGCTAAAGTCGCAGCCGCAGGCTAAAGATACGCCGATAAACAATAGTCCGATAAATTTGGATTAGCTGTGAATATTGCTCAGCCAAAACAGTCCAAGCGACTACTCAACTTCGATCTCATCGCATTTGCGGTGGTTATCGCGATCGTATCTATCGGTCTGCTCAATTTGCGGAATGCAGACTTTTATAGTGCGGATTCGTTTCACGAGCGGCAGACGCGTTGGTATCTACTAGGGCTCGTGGTCGCAACGCTCGTTGCTGCGACCGACTTACACCTGATCTCCCGCTTAGCGTACGTCGCATACGCTGTTAGCTTAATTCTGCTGGTAGCGGTTCTATTTACCGAGCCCATCAATAACTCACGTCGTTGGATCTTCGGTATCCAGCCCAGCGAGTTTTCAAAAATCACCACGGTGTTGGCTTTAGCACGCTACTTTCACGATAAACGTATGCGGGGTAGACAAGAGCTTGTGGGACTGCGGCGATGGCTCCAGATAGCGGCGCCTTTTCTCATTATGCTTGGCCCCGTTTTACTCATCTTCTTAGAACCAGATTTAGGCACGGCTCTGATCGTTGTCCTGATTGGACTGTCCATGATCTTCTTTCAAGGAGTTAAGATACGCAGTCTGATCACTGCGGTGGGCATTGTCGGTTTGATCTTTCCTCTCGCATGGCGTTTCGCCTTGCACGACTATCAAAAAGCTCGCGTCCTAGTGTGGTGGGACCCTGTGGAGCTTGCTGAGCGTTATCAGGATGCAAAGGACCAGGCAAAGGCGGCTCCAAGCACCGAGACCAAGAAGCAGGTGAGGCGCTTGAAGCAAATACTCGATAAAGCCTACCAACCGAAACAAGCGGTAATCGCCATTGGCAGTGGGGAGTTTTACGGTAAGGGTGGGCGACAGGGTCATGCAACTCGACAGAGACACTTACCGTACCTTCACACGGATTTTGTGATCGCTACCTGGGGCGAAGAACGCGGATTTATTGGATGTACAGTACTTTTAGCGTTGTATTATATCCTTTGCTATTGGGCGCTCCGGGTGACCAAGGTAGCGAAGGACCAGTTTCAGGCGCTGTTAGCTGTCGGGATCTGTGCCACGATCTTTTGGCAGTTTTTTGTCAATGTTGGCATGGTCACTGGAGTGTTGCCCGTGGTTGGTGTGGCCCTGCCGCTACTCAGTTACGGCGGGTCAAGCGTGCTGTCGATTTGCGTGGGACTGGGTCTTCTCGTGAACGTTGTCCGTCGGGGCAGAGCCACCGGCTAGCGGGGCCGCAATCGCTTCGACCGCATCATACGGCGCTACCCGATGGCGGAATCTAGTGCGCTCACAAAATCCTTCTTCGGTCGTGCCCCGACGATTTGCTGAACTACCTGCCCGTCTTTGAATAGTAGCAATGTGGGGATAGATGTTATTTTGAAGCGTCCTGATATTCCGCGGTTTTCATCCACATTCACTTTGCCAATCTTCGCTTTGCCTCCGTATGTGTCTGCGAGTTCATCGATGATGGGGGCGATCATCCGACAAGGCCCACACCATACCGCCCAAAAGTCCACGAGTACGGGTACATCGCTACCCAATACCTCGGTGTCGAAGTTCTCATCGGTAAAAGTAATCACGTTCTCGGAGGCCATGTGGTGCTCCATTCATACTATGGTGACGCTGCTACTCTTGCGTAGAACGTCAGGGTTTAGAGTCGGGGCCTATGGGGCATCTCCATTCTGAAAACACCGACTTCGTGCCGGCACTCTAGAACTGAAAATCGCGCAGGGCAACTGGCAGCAGCTACCTGCGGGCAAAGTGAAGTCTTTTTTCTGCAAGCCGCAAGGTCTTTTTTTGAGCAATGTGAAATCAGTTATGGTTTTTGTGTCTCCTTGAGGTGCCAAAAAACGCATGCGATGAAAGCTGGGTCTTAGTGTGACATGATCCCCCTGACAGTAGTGTGTGATGCACATTAGATAAACCGTAGCCGGGAGTGCTGTGGTCAACGACAAGTTCGTCATACCGTGATAGTAAATGCACTGTAATCCCGTCTCTTTCCACTGTCGGCCGCTTCGACGCACTGACAGGCGAGCAGGGATTATCGGTGGCAGCGAGACGTAGTATTGCCACATCTGGGAGGTAGGAGACTCGTGGACACGACTTTGGTGCTTGCAGCTAGCCTAACGTATCTGCTCGCGACGATCGTGTATGGCGCGTACTTATTGCATTTTGACGACCGTATTGTTTCCGTGGCTCTCGCAACGATGGGACTGGGCCTGGCTCTTACCCTGTCCGCATTCGGGGTGCGCATCGCCCAAGGGTCATTTGCACTGGGCATGTATGACGCGTTTCTAGCACTTTCCGTCATCATTGCGGTGGTTCACATGGGGACGATGCTGATGAAACGTGCTCCATTATCGGGCGCATTTCTGTCGCCAATACTCACCATGCTCACCTACAGCCTGCATGTCTTTAATCGAGAAAGTGGTGCAGCGCTCAGTGCCGAGGTGGCTATTGTAACCCCGATACATATCGCGGCATCTCTTGGCGGCTTTGCGATTTTTGGAGTGTCCGCCTCCGCAGCGATGCTCTCGGTTTTGCAGGAATACCGACTAAAGAAAAAGCAGATATCGCTCATTGGCGGAATCCGGATACCAAGCCTACAGACGTTGGAGAAGCTAGCGCACTACACACTTATTGCTGGGTTTCCCGTCTACAGCATCGGTATGGCTTTGGGGGCTGTCTGGTTTACCCAGGTTGCCACACCGAGTGTGACTCGACATCTCATCATGGCGTCATTCTCCTGGGTGCTCTACGCCTTCCTTATCCATGCACGGGTCACTGTTGGGTTGCGAGGGCGTAAGGCCGCACTGCTTACGCTGGCCGCCTTCGCGAGTGCTCTCTTTGTTGTGCTGCTGTCAGCACTGCGAATGGGTGCCGCGTGAAACTAATAGTCATCGGAATGAACCATCGAAGTGTGGGGGTAGAGCTTCGCGAAGTCTATGCCGTCCCGTCGGATGATATTTCAGACCTTTGCACTGGGCTTGTCCGCACCGAACGCATAGCCGAAGCGGTTGTGCTTAGTACATGCAATCGCGTGGAATTTTATTTGGTACCTGCTGATGGAGTCTCTGACCAGGAAGTCATACGCATCGCAAAATCGAAGTTTGGAGCCCCAGCGAAGGGTTTGTACTCATTAGTTGGGATGGATGCTGTCCAGCATTTATTTCGAGTCAGCTCATCATTGGATTCACTGGTGGTCGGTGAAGCGCAAATACTCGGACAGGTAAAAGAGGCCTTTAGCCAGGCTGAGCAAGCGGGGACCGTTGGAGCTGTAATTCGCGCTGCTTTCACTCGTTCCTTCAAAGCGGCAAAACGCATACGCACGGATACGGAGATTGCGCGTTCTGCAGTTTCGGTCGGTCATGTAGGTGCAGAGCTCGCTCGCCAGATATTTGGGGATTTATCATCAGTTCAGGTGCTTTTAGTCGGGGCTGGGAAGATGGGCGTGCTAGCCGCACAGCATCTATCACATCACGGCGCAAAAAAGGTCCTAGTAGCAAACCGGACGTTTGACAGAGGGCGAGATTTAGCCGAGCGATATGGTTGGTCGGCGAGTAGCTATGATGATATCCCTCTTCTTCTGCAGGCGGTCGACGTCGTGATTTGTTCTACGGGTGCTCCTCAACATGTCATTACCTACGACATGGTACGGACGGCAGTGAGCGCCCGCAGATACCGCCCGCTGTTTTTGATCGATATCGCGGTACCGCGGGATATCGAAGGCCGATGTTGTGACGTACGAGACGTCTATCTCTATAACATCGATGATCTGGAGGAAGTTAGTCGGACCAACATTGAGGTTCGCGTAGAGGCCGCTCGGCGTGCTGATGACCTTCTGTCGAACGAATTGCAAGCATACCAGCGCTGGCTACGTGAGCGGGAGGCTGCACCGACCATACGTCGGCTCCGTGAAAAGCAAATCGAACTTGCCCATTACGAAGCAGAACGGACGTTGAAGCGACTACCGGAGCTCGATGATGACGCGCAGGCCGCCATTCATAAGTTAGCCGAAGTCATGGTGTCTAGAATGCTACACGGGCCTATGAAGATGCTAAAACAGAATGCCGGTACCCCACGTGGTGATGACTTATCCTTGGTGGTACGTGAGATGTTTGCCCTGGAGGAAGAGGATGATTGATGGACCTTTGCTCATCGGGACCAGAGGTAGCGCTCTCGCGCTGGCACAGTCCGGTATGATCGTCCAACAGTTAGCAGGCGCAGGCATAGAAGCTGAGCTTGTGGTTATCAAGACAACTGGAGATCGAGTTCAAGACAGACCATTGCACCAGATAGGCGGTAAGGGGCTGTTCCTGAAAGAGATAGAAGAAGCGTTACTGGAAGAGGAAATTCACCTGGCCATCCACAGTCTAAAGGATATGCCTGCAGAACTTCATCCAGAGCTTCGTATTGGAGCAGTGCCGGAACGGGAAGACCCTCGTGACGTGCTTGTTGTGCGCGATACTGGAATCACCGAACTGGCTGAACTCCCCCATGGAAGTGTCGTCGGCACGGGAAGCCTTCGCCGTAGTGCCCAACTGAAGTATTTGCGGCCTGATTTGAAGATCGTCGGAATTCGGGGGAATGTCGGGACGCGATTAGAGAAGCTAAGGGCTGGGGTAGATGGTATGCAAGCCACTCTGCTCGCTGCTGCCGGTATCAATCGTTTGGGGCTAGACGTCGAAGGGGCCATTCCGCTATCTACCGAGCAAATGCTTCCCGCCGTGGGGCAGGGGGCCTTATGTGTGGAAGCGCGCGCGGATTCATTTGAACTAGAAGAGGTCTTGCTTACGCTCCATCACAGTCAAACATCGACGTGTGTATCAGCTGAACGCGAATTTTTGGAACGACTCGGCGGCTCATGCACAACTCCAATCGCTGGCTACGCCGAAATCGAAGGGCATGAGCTGAAGCTTCGCGGACTTGTGGCAGGTCCTGATGGGCACCCCTGGTTTGAGAGGACGCTCGTCTCGCCGCAGGCGTACGCCCGCAGAACGGGCGGCGCATTAGCTGAACAGCTGCTAGCGGATGGTGCTGGAAACGTACTGAAATGAGTATGTACAGCAGTGGTCTCGTAAGCCTCGTGGGAGCAGGTCCTGGCGACCCCGGCCTGCTTACTCTCAAGGGGCAAATGCGACTCCTGCAAGCGGATATTGTGCTCTACGGTCCCCATGTACCGAAGACATTATTAGAAGTCTGCCGTACGGCATGTGAAGTCGTAGCAGAGGGGACTGTTGGCGGCGGGGCACAGCAAGCGATCTACGACTTTTTGGTGCACCATGGTTTGCGAGATAAGCGTGTTGTTCGGCTTAAAGTAGGAGACCCGTTCCTCTTTGGTGCGGGTACCGGTGAAATCGAAGCGTTATCGAGTGCCGGCGTGCCCTTTGAGGTCGTACCAGGTGTAACCAGCGGAATAGCTTCACCGGCCTATTCTGGCATACCGCTCATGACATCAGAGCGCAGTTCACGTGTCTCGTTCGTCGAATGTGACGAAGGGGCGGACTTTGAAGCACAGCTGAAGGGGCTAGGAAGAAATACCGGTACTTTGGTGGCATTTGTCGCAGATGGACAGCTCAGTGCAGTCGTCAACAGACTGACACAGGAAGGCCTTGCGCCGAACACACCATGCGCGATGATTCTGCACGGAACGACGCCAATGCAGCAAACGATTACCTCCGACCTTAGCAGGGTAGTGCATACTGCCGAGAACCACGCGATTCGGGGACCCATGGTTGTCGTATTTGGAATGTCAGTAAGTCTGCGGAGCCAGCTCGCGTGGTTCGATCGTCGTCCTCTCTGGGAAAGGCGTGTATTAGTTACGCGCGCTCGTCATCAATCCGAAAGCCTGGTCGAGGCGCTACGAGAGGCCGGCGCAGGGGTTATTCGACTTCCAGTACTGTCCTTCGAGCCTCCAACCGATTTGGCGCCACTTGAGCATGCCATTCAAAGCCTGGTCGCTGGCAGCTATGATTGGGTAGTTTTCACGTCGGCAAATGCAGTGGTTCGATTTGACCAGGCGATTCGTCGGGTCGGTTACGACAGTAGAATTTACGGCACATGTCGGGTGGCTTGTGTGGGGCCAGCTACTGAAGCCGCACTCTTGAACACTGGTATTCGAGCCGATCTGGTCCCGCAGGAGCATCGTGGAGAGGGACTCCTCCGTGCATTACAGCGTGGGACCGACTTATCCGGGGTCCGATTTCTGCTGCCACGTGCAGAATACGCCAGGAGCGCATTGCCGGACGGTTTGGTAGCGGCTGGAGCGGCTGTAGCTCTCGTACCGACCTACCGGACCATTCAGCCAGATATTTCTGCAGATATTGCGAAGAAGCATGTCTCATTGTCGGATACCGTTACCTTTACGAGCCCATCCTCCGTAAAGAATTTACTGCATATCCTCGGGGATGAGGGCCCCACTTTATTGAAGGCCCGTACGCTAGCCGCGATCGGCCCAATCACATCCCGTGCTTTGCTCAGGGCTGGTCTTGAACCTACGATCGTCGCTAGAAACTACACGGTTGATGGGTTGGTCGAAGCGATCATTCGTCACGCGAAAACCCAATGAGGGTACAGTCAGACGCTCGAATATTTAGGAATGGCGTACATACCGATGGTGTTAGCGGGCTCATGACCTGCGGTACCACTATCGTATTCCGGACCATAATTTGGGGCTGCCTTCTTTCATGCTGTGCCGGATGTGCTTCTAACAGCATGCGCGTGGAACTATCTGACGATCTGGGCGTTGAACGTTTGAGATGGGCGGAACGCGTGCGTACCACGCCGAACGACGCGAATGCATTGGCTCATCTCGGTGCTGTGCATCTGAAACTGAACAACACTGAGGTGGGGCTGAAGCACCTATCTCGAGCGGGTCTCATTGATAAGACAAATGCATCGATTGCGTTCTGGGAAGGCGAGGCACTTCTTGCGGCAGCTCGACCGTTGGATGCATTCGACGCCTATCGCCGAGCGATATCGCTGGAGCCTGAGCGGAAGCACGTATTTCAGGAGGCTATCGAACCGCGGCTTTATCGCGCTATAGCATCCGCGCTATCGCAAGATTCGAAGAGATTATCTAGAAGCCTGAAGGTTCTGAAATTAATGTCAGATGATCTTCCTGCGCGCTTTCCCGCCACATTCGCACGCTTAGCTGAGGTCGAAGGGGACGTGCTGTTTGGCCGCGGTTCGACGCATGCGGCAATATCATGCTTTCGTAAGGCACATGCCACTGGAGCTGCACAGCCGTCAGTCATCCGTAAGATAGGGGAAGCTCACGCGGTTCTTCGGGAACTTGAACAGGCGAATGCCCGGTTTGCAGAGTGGGTAGAAAAGGCACCACAGCATGAGCAGTCAGCGCGTCGTCTAAAAGTTGCGAGATTTCTGGAAAGCCGGTTCATACTACCCACTGCAATACGCTGGTATGAGCTTGCTCTAAAGCACGCAGAGGACCCTCAGATGGTGCGAATGGCGCTGGCTACGGTGCTGCTCAAGAGTAAAAAATCACCCCGTGCTCAGGAGATACTTGGCCAGATTCTAACGACGACTGACCGTCATGAGACGGCGGCTTCCGTGGGTCGACTATGGGTGACTTTCAAGAAAGTTGATGACGCGCTCGACGCGTATAACAGAGCCATTACGCTAGCTCCGGCCGAGCTTCAGTATTGGACTATTATTGCCCGTCTTTTAGCGTCTGCCGGTAGGGCAAGCGAATTAGAGAGCATTATTGGTCGGCCGAATGCACATTTGCGTTGGGGCCGGGTTTACATTGAACTTGGCGATTGGGCTACCGCGGCCAACCATCTTGAGAAGAGTCTAACAGAACGCGGCTCTGAGCGGTCCGATGCACGTTTGTTGCTTGCACGGGCTTATCATCGGTTAGGAAAGCCTAAAAAACGGGATGCTTCGCTTTCGAGCTTTGTGAAAGTAGCGCAGGATCCGATAGCGGCTTTAAAAGCAGTCGCGGCGGTCTATACCAGCCTATCCTTAATAGACCCATTAGAGGCAACTTGGCGCGATATCCTTGTCAAGAGCCCCACCGATGAGAAGGCCGCCTTTGGCTTGGCAGCACTTTTAAAAGACAGAGGCACACCGGAACAGCAGGTTCCTATTGTCCGAACATGGGCTATGGCGCATCAGCCGGGAAATCGACGAGCGCATGCTTGGCTGAGAGTGGCAAGGTACTGGATGAAGTCTCGGCGAGGCAATGATGCGATGCACGCGGTCGAGCAAGCCCTGACGGGAGCGGAAGGTGTCATGCTGCGTCAGGCATTGCTGCTGGGCGCAACGATCGAACAACGGCTGCGACGGCGGTATAAACGCGCTGAGTCCTTGTATACTCGTTGGATTGCACTTGCTCCGTCTGCTGATAAGAAGAGTGAGGCTCGATTGACGGTAATACGCCGCACCCGGGGACTTACCAGGATGGGGCGGTATCGGATCCAGCTTCTGGAGGTGATGTGTCAGGAGGAGCCACGGCAAGCGAAGATATTTTATGAGCTCGGTGAAGCGCTGCTTCGACTCAAACCGCCCGAAGCTTTACGAGCACGAAAAGCATTCGAGACCTATATTGCGTTGTCTGGCGAAACAGTAGCCTCCACAGTCCGGGTGGGGCTTCAGCTTATTCGCTATAATGCCTTCACGGAAGCAGCGAACATTCTCACGACAGTAGCTCCGGCAGACATTTCCGACCCGGCGATTCATATCAAGCTCGTTCGGTTGTATTTGCGTGGCTCAGTTTCCAATCGAACGCGGGCAACACAGCATGTTGCGAGATTGCTATTGCTTTTGGATAAGCCAGCAGTCGCGATGCAGCGCGATATGCTGCGTTTGGCTAATCAACTCGAGCATGCAGGTCTTTATGCGCAGGCTGTTGGCCTACTGACAAGATTGCGCAGGGCAGGGCAACCAAACGCTCGAATACTTCGCCGATTGGGTAAGGCGCTGCTCGGGCAAAAAAAGGAAGCGCAGGCAATAACGGTATTCGATGAGTACCTCAAACATGTCGGAGGACGACGGGCGATACGAGACATCGGCGATCTCCTCTACGAAAAGGGATACTACCAGCTCGCCCGCACATATTATCTGCGGATCTTCGCGCGTTCCGGACGGGCACACCTCGCTCGCCTATTTCCTCGGCTAATAGACATTCACCTCAAATTGGGCGACCGGGATGGAATACGCGGCCTTGCGAAGAAATACACGGAGCTCTTACCGAATGCGCGGTCGCATGCTGACGCTGCACGCCGTTTGCAACAAGTCGGTCTGACAGAGGAAGCCTACACATACTGGACAAGCGCCGCTCGTTTCCAACCCAATGCGAGTCACTTTCGAGAGCAGCAAGCGCGGATGGCGCTAGCTCTTGGCAAGGACCAGGACGCTATGACGGCGATTAATGCACTCGTCGCGCGCACGAAAGATGTACAAACATGGGTACGTGCTGGACGTCTCCTATCAGAGCGTGGTTATGACACAGAAGCCCTATCGGTATTTGCTCAAGCGGTGAAATCCGGCGTACATGCAGCGTCGCTTCAGAGAGCAAAAGCTGCAGTCTTGGCGCGGTGTCGTCGAGTTGGTGAGGCCTACCAAGCGCTACATACTGCGCTGGTTGATGGGAACGATTTGGACGGTGTCCTTCAGGATGCTCGGGATATTTTTCTTCCCCGCGGTGAGCGTCAGCGATATCGGCAGTTATTGGAACGTACCGTAGTGCTGCATCCGGAACGATCTGCTACTTGGCTCGAATTAGGCGATTTATCTGCATTGTCTGGTGACGTAGAGTCCGCAATGCGGTTGTGGAGAGCTCATCTCGAAAAAGAGCCTCGCGGAGCGGTACCTGTTGCAAAACGACTCGCTGGCATCGGTGATTATGATTCAGCACAACGTTTATTATTTGGTGTGATTTCGTCAGAAAACGCGGAATCACGGTCCGATGCTTTGTCTGATCTACTTGGCATATTAGTCGCCTCCGGACGGTATGAGTCTTTGATGTCTGTCATCGACCGCTTTCTCTCGAACGGCACGAAACCGACTCGAGACATGGCGAGCATCGCCAGAGGGCTGTCTGATCAAGGTTGGGTGGCAATGGGAATTCATTATCTGGGCTTGGCGTTGGCGGCAGAGCCTGTTCCGGATGGATGGTATCGGCTCGCAAGGCTCCACTTAATGCGGGGTGAAGTGGCAAAGGCATCCGATGCCTTTGGTCGGTTCTTGGGCGGACAACATCAATCGCCTAAAAAGCGACACATGACATCGACCGTCGAGCGGTTAGGTCGCATACGGCAGATTGCGTTGACATGGGAGGAGTTCGGCGAAAATCAAACCGCAATTGATTTTCTCGAATCAGCCATTCAAGAGCAGCCAGATATAGGAACGCTGTCTGTGCATCTCTCTCGCCTGCGACTTGCACAGGGAGACGTCATGGGTGCACTCGACGCCCTTGATTTACTACTCCGTAGCCGCACATCGGCTAGCCGTATCGATGCGGTAGAACTTGACGCGTTGGAAGCATTGCTCGTTGCTTTCAGTCGGCAGCGTGAGGCGATAAGCGTTCTCACCCAAATCCCGATAGATATACGCCCGACGGCGCTGGCGGTTACGCTGGTTAATCTTTCTCTCGGCCTAGGTGAAACCGATGCCGTGGAAACGGAGCTTGCTCGGGTGTTGGCTATGACGTCCGAAGGAGGCGTCCGATATAGCCTCGCGAAGAGTCACTTTGATGCAGGAATGTATTTGGAAGCGAGAGAGCTGCTGGAGTCCGTGTTTGAACCGGGGCGTGGACTGGGCGCTGTGGGTCCAGCTATGCGGTTATTACTGACGGTGGGCCGTATCCAAGATGATAAGCAGATCGTCGCGCGAGTTCGCACACTCGCGGAAGCGGTATACGAGGATAGAGCGGAGCTTCATCGTCATTTGGCGGAGTCACTATATGCCGTTGGAGAGTTCACTACGGCTGCTGAGGAGGCTGCATCGTGGGCGGGAGCTGTGGGAGCGGCGCCCACAGGTGACAAGGTGCTTGACGAAAAAGCCCCACATCCCTGGCGATTACAAATTCGCATTGCCCTGCGACGGGGCGATGAAGGTGGTGCGCGACAAGCCGTCAATGACTTTATCGATGTAGCTGAACGGCCACTAGATGCTCGTAGGAATATGGCGATGCTCTTACGGCGTCTTGATGCGTTCAATATTGCACGCGACGTGTTGCTTGCTGGGTCTGTCGCTGGCGCGCGAGATCGCAGTACGTATTTTACCCTGGCGCAACTGTCGCTAGATGTTGGTGAGCCGAAGGACGCTGAGACATGGCTTGCTCGTTATCTGGAACTTGGTGATACATGGAGCGTCGACCATCGGCGGATCGCGCGATTGTGGCTAGAGTATGGCTACTATAGTCGCGCGAATCGACTCCTAGCCGACATCGCACCCATAGACCCGTTTTTGGATGATACCGAATTCGTATTCTGGGCGAAGCGCAATGCCCCTGAGCGTCTTGTCGAGTCAGCATACCGTGCCGCTGAGCTAGCGCAATCACCTAGCGTCGCTTTGGCGAGGCTGGCAAGCCGTTATCTCCGGACTACAGATATACCTCCAAAAGTGGCGAAACGACTTGCACAGCGTGGAATGGAGCTTGCGACTGACGGCGAGCATCCCTTATTGCTTTTGATCGCAGCAGCAGCGCAAGCAGAGCTGGGTAATGATAACGATGCATGGTCTACGCTGCAGCGTAGCTTGTCAGCGGGTCCAGCTGATTACGTTGCGATTCTGAGTCCTGGGAAGACATTGGGACCATTGCAAGCACGACGTGTCGCAATTACAGCCTTCATTGCAAAGGCAGTACTTGGAGAGCGTCTAGAACTGATCTCAAAAGCGGTCGGCCTCCTCACTAAGCAGGGTAAGCCTAGTGAGTTGCAGTACGCGGCCTCGGTATTGCGAGAAGCGCTTACCTTGAAGGATGATACCAATACGGAGTTTCAGAAACAGGTAGCAACAATTGCGCTGAAGACGCTGTCGCCATTGCGTTATCGGCCTGAGTATATCCCTAGTCTCGTTGATACCGTCGCGGACTTGCAAGAACGTGCTGGCGAGGCCGCAGCAGCGATAGCTACTTACCAAGAAGCCATTGAAAAGTTTCCAGGTACTGTGAGTTTTACCAACAACCTTGCCTATCTGTTTGCTCGCCGCAACGAGCGATTGGAGTACGCGCTTACTTTGGTGGATGCTGCATTGGCTCGCAATCCGGAGGGTGCTGCTGCGTATCTCGATACGAAAGGCTGGATTTTACATCGGGTAGGGCGACATACAGAAGCGGCCACTCTGATTGAGGAATCGCTCCGGCATATGGCGGGTGGGCCTACAGCCGCCATCGCAGAGACCGTCTATCATCTCGGCCATATTTACATTGCCTTGGGCAGGTCGCGCGAAGCGGAGAGTGTGCTGCATCGTGCCGTACGTCTTGACGAAGATGGAGTGTATGGAAGAAAGGCCAGCGAATTATTGCGAGTGCTCTTTTCGGGAATGACTACCAAGTGATGTCTGTCTTTCGGGTTCGGTCGGCCTTTTGTACCAGATCAATCGTCTTGTGCGATGACATTGAGCCATAAGACTTTTACACTACGACGATGGATCGTACTTTGTTGGTTCGCGGATGCCCCCGTGCCACACAGTGTCGTCGCACAGTATCTCTATGTCTTGTCGTCGGGTTACTTAGTGCGTGTGGCAGCGTTTTGCGTCCAAAGCGCGTTCGGTATCAATCCCGAGCCAAGATCAACGGCTTGGTCGTCAAGGCATCATCTTGGATGGCTCGCAGGATTCAATCCAGACACTCTTCGCACGGCAAGCGGTTATTACATCGGCTCCACCGGGAGAATTTGATATCAATTTGGTCATACAGGACTACTTGCGTGGCGGTTTGGTAATCGATAGGCATGGACGAGGTACGGGGCTTATCATTCGAACACGTGTGGGAGCGAAAAGTACGTCTCCAGGGATAACGTCGCGAGCAGCGTTGGCGGCGCTACGTGTAAAGCAAGTGACTGTGATAGTACCTTGAGGATTGAAGAGTAATGTCTAGGGGGACAATGTGAGCACAACTCTTTCAATGTGGCTTGGGATTAGTTTCGTACTCTTGGGCATCATCGCTACGGTTCTCCAGGCCTGGCTTTGGAGCTTTCCGATGGTCCCAGATCCTGGAGGCCCCGACCCCAACGGCAAATCTACAGCACCGCGGTTTTGGACAAGTGTGCACCGAATGACCGGTCTAGCGTTTGTGGTGATTTACGTCGTTCTCATGGTCGAAATGGTTCCCCGTCTATGGGAGTACCAGGTGGAACTCCCGGCTCGGACCGTTATGCATGCGGTGATGGGACTCCTCATTGGTATTTTACTGGTTGCGAAGATCGCTATCATTCGCTGGTTTCAGCACTTTGGAAAGTCGCTTCCCGCCATAGGACTGGGTGTGATGGCTTGTACGATCATACTTGCAACGCTCTCTATTCCATTCGCTGTGAAAGCGCATGACTTCGGTGACACCCTGAGTCCCGACAACATGAAACGTGTACGTACCGCATTGGAAAATGTGGAGTGGTCTAATGAAGCCGACGTATCAGGTCTCATTGACCGTCTCGTCACAGAGGATTCCATGGAAGATGGAATTGAAACACTGACCAGGAAATGCGTTGCATGTCACGATATGCGAACCATCTTGGCAAAGCCACGTTCGGCACAAGGTTGGTATTCTGTGAATCACAGGATGCTGACCAAACCAACGCTAGGTGAGCGTCTGTATGACCATGAGATCCCTCCTGTGACGGCATATCTGGTCGCGATTACCCCCGACCTGCAGGAATCCGTCAAGATGAAGAAAACGCGAGAAAAGAAGAAAGAGGCAGAGCAAGAGAAGCTCGATGAGTCGGGCGTCGCGGCGGTGACGGATAACCAGGCCGAACTTGCTGCCGGGAAGGAACTTCTTGAGTCCAAGTGCACTGACTGCCATGAAATGGAAGAAGTGGATGCTCATGGCAATGATAATGCAGAAGGATGGAAGAAGGTGGTCGATGAGATGATCACTGAGTATGACGCTGAACTGACAGCAGATGAGGCGCGACTGATTGTTGCGCATTTAGCGGCTACCCGCGGAAGCTGAGTGTATCGCGAGATCTGGTTCTTGTGACGTATGCTCGCTGGCAGGCATGCTTTCAGGTAAGATTCCCGAGCAAATGAGCGCATCGACATCATCGGCAGTTGCCCGTATTGACCAGGATGCATATTGAAAAAGGGGAGGCATCATGGCGCGGGACCGCGATGATGTGACACAAGCGGCTTCTTCCGACTCCACCCGAGATCCGTCGGTTGGGACTCGAGTCATTGCGACTCAACCGTCCGGAAAGGCGCCTAGTGCTGACGAACCACCACCACTCCCAGAAGATTCTCAACCCGAACTGACCGTCATGTCTCCAGACGCCATGCACCCGACCATCGTGCAACATCAAAACCGCCGAGTGACGAATCGCGGCGGTACGTTGATCAAGCATCTCGGTAACTCTCGCGTACCTCGACCCGTGCAACTTCGAGAGGTCGCGGGTGCGCGTTCATTAGCCGATGGCCCCAAAACCCTCGTTGGTCGTTACATCGTGGGCCCCACTCTCGGTACAGGCGGAATGGGTGTGGTTCGTCTCGTGCGCGACCAGGACATTGGGCGCAACGTAGCAATGAAGACCCTCAATCCAGGGGATCCGGATATTGCCGCACTGGAGCGTCCATTGATCAGTGAGGCGCAGACGACCGGACAACTAGAACACCCCAATATTATGCCAGTGTATGAGCTCGGAGTCTTACCAGCTGGTGACGTGTTTTACACGATGAAGGCGATGAGCGGTTTCAGTCTGAAAGACGTACTGAAAGGGCTGCGCCTTGGTGATGCGAAGCTTCGAAAGGAGTATACCGAACGCCGGTTGCTCAGTATCTTCACCCAGATATGTCAGGCGCTACATTATGCGCATAGCCGCGGAGTCGTTCATCGAGACCTGAAGCCCGATAATGTCCTGTTGGGTTCATACGGGGAAGTACTCGTGATGGACTGGGGCATTGCATACGTCATTGGCACGACGGATGACCCATTAGCTCAACCCGGCATGGTTGTCGGCACTCCACACTACATGGCGCCCGAACAGGCTCGAGGCGAAATATCTCGCATCGACGGTCGAACCGACGTCTATAGCCTCGGGGTGATTCTTTATGAGATGCTTACGCTGACCACACCGATTGCTGAGATTCTTTCAGCGCAAGAAATTCCAGCTGATCTCGATGCACATGCAGATATGGCATTGGATGCCGTACGCAGGATGCGAGAGGCGCGTCGGCCTATCGATAATGGGCGCAATGGCCGAGTACCGGATGTTTTAGCCGATATTGTAACGACGGCGACGGCGCCCAGTCCGAAGGTCCGATACGCCACTGCTCGCCAACTTATCGATCGCATTGAGGAGTACCTTGAGGGTTCTGCTGAGCGTGACCGCCGTACGCTGATGGCATCCGCTGAATTGGCCGTCGGCGTGCAGGCTATTGATCGGTACCGACGGATGCGCGAGTCAC
>PKDL01000446.1 GCA_002863065.1 Pseudomonadota bacterium | reverse complement strand
GCCTACCAGTCCGGTTACCGATGCCGATACCAGCTTGAATACGGCAAATGGCCATCCCAGCATCGATGCCGTCACAAACAAAGAATCTACACCCGTTTGTGGAGTCGCGATAAGAAATCCCACGGAAGCACCGTCGCTGGCTCCGTCACGCTTTAATCCAATCCCAGTAGGTATGACGCCGCATGAGCACAGAGGGAGGGGTACTCCGAGAAGTACGGCACGGTAGACACCTCCGCGACCACGAAGGTATCGGCTCATGAAGTTGGACGGCAGCATGATGTGCATTGCACCTGACACAGCGGACCCGAGTAATAACCAGGGTGCGAGCTCTAATGTGACGGCCCATGCCGCAAGTAGAATTTCCATCATTGGCCACTGGTTATATCAACTTGTGCTTACTGTCGGGAGCAAAGCACGAAGAAAGTGTTCAATCCCCAATAGAAGGTCGAGTGAATGCGTCATTGAGCTATAAGTTCACTACGTTTTGCATCTCCTTGTTTTCGTCCACGTCGTCTTGGTCTACATTCCTAGGATGGACGGGGGCGTTCGATGTGACTGACTCGGTAGACATAATGGCAGAGCCATCGCCAAGCGCGGTCCAACCCACGGATGGCCAGGTGTCAAAAAACGTCGAGATACCGGGAATCGATGTGGATCGTGAGCTTGGAACTGGAGGGTTCGCCGATGTGTACGGTGGAACGGATAGTGCCGGTAGACGAGTTGCGGTCAAGGTCTTCAAGAGTGGATCACAGGACGCAATTCGTCTTTATCAGCGTGAGGTGAAGGTAGCGACAATGCTACCGGACTGTGCTTATCGTCCGATGTTTCACTACTCCGATGTACTGCCGGGTGGACGTCCATATTTTGTAATGGAACGTATCCAGGGCCGTTCGCTCATCGATCATTTGGTAGATGGCTGGCGCCCCAGCGTCCAAGAAGCATGCCGTATCATTGTCGATGTATGTGCGGGCTTGGAGTCTTTGCATGAATTGGGTCTCGTGCATTCAGATGTGAAACCAGGAAATATCATTCTCGCTGAGGATGGCCGTGCAGTCATCATTGATTTCGGGCTTGTGGCGGATGCCGAAGGCCTTGTTCCGCTCATGGAGACGGAAGAAATCGTACGGGGCCGTGAGTTCTCCACAGATACGTCCGAACCTATGTTAGCAGGGACGCCGCGTTATTTTGCTCCCGAACAAATTGCATATGCCATGCAGGACTCTTCTGATGAACCCGCAGTAGATACCGCAACTGACATCTATGCGTTAGGGGCAATACTGTATGAAATGCTCGCTCGGCGGCCTCTATGGCCAGTGTCGAAGCCGATTACTGACCGCGAGGCGATGCGTGACTATGTAGAACTCAGAACGAGCGGAGTACAGCCCGAGACGCCGCTTCCGAACAGCCTGGATCCTAACCTAGCCGGACTCGTTCGTCGTTGTGTCCGTCACGAGCTTCGAGATAGACCCCGTACCGCGAAAGACCTCCGTATCTTTTTACGCCGATATCTCGACGGGAGCAGTTTCGTGGTTCCGCCCGGAGCGAGTCTCGAAGTCCCAGAAGATATGCCCAACCGGGTAGAGCCACATCCTATGAAGACTATCCGTCGCCAGGTTGAGTGGGCTCGTATTACGCCTCCTGTCATGGGGGGCAATCTGGCTATTGTCGACCCTCGGAAAAAGACAAAGCCTTCATCCGACCCAGACCGGACGATAGTGTCCAGAGCAGCGGATGGAACAGTACCGCTACCGCCGGTACATACGCCTTCGGTCAACGCGGGCCCAATCACCCCTCAATCGACAATTAGCCCCCCAGAACCTGCGCTGCCGATTTGGTTGTACAATGCTATCTGGGCTGCTCTTGGAGCCTCTCTGGCGCTAGCCGCCCTCGCTCTTATGTTCGATTGGTAGTGTGTTGAGGTTATGAGCATTCAATGCTCTCGGAGCGAGTCTCCACAGAATAGTGATAGAGGTTGATTCATTGGGCTCTATTTGCAATGAGGCCCTTTCACAGCCCCGTAAACTTCTCGATAGGCCGATACCAGCGCCTGACCCCTGCATCCGTGCCGTTAGGGCACCATCAGTTTTTGCAACCTCGAACTGCTCCGGTGTCAGCAGTCCCCCTGCATCTTGTACGGTTAGTTCGATTGTTTCATTGGTTATCGATAGCTGTAGTCGGACGGGCTGTTGTCCGTGTGTGTGTGCATTAGCGAAAAGCTCACGAACGGCATCCGAGATAATGCGCCGTCGAGACATCGATGTCGGCACGTTGTGGATGGCATCGAGGATCGGTTTGGGGCTATCGCTGAGTATCAGGTTTTCCATCGACGGGGACTTCATTTTGATACTAAGCCTCGTCCCGGGCCAGTTTTCGGGAATTTCGGTCGTCTCCAGCGTCGCAAGGGCGGCTCTAGGGGAACTTTGCGTCGTCTGGTTACGGGGTAATTTCTGTCCAGGGATTGCAGCGCTGATGGAGACCATACAGGCCTTCGAGGCTGCGGTTTACCAGGGGGGCGAGCGGTGGCGGCCTGTACTCTTGGTAGCAGCGCCGGATCAGCAGGTATAAGACGTGACAGCGGACCTGCCGGAGGCAACGATAACCCCGTGCCATCTACTGCTGAGTTCATGACGGTAACAACATCGTCGTCGATGTGGTTGCGAACGATAGCTAGCATGGGTAGTGGAATGCCCCTGAGCCGAACCGAGATGCGGAGCCCGGACTTTCGACCAACGCTGGCGTATCCCAGTGTCGCCCTGACTTTTTTGGTTGTCACTCGATTCGTAGCTTCAGAGAGATCCGTGACCCAATCAATATCTCCGAACCAATCCACCACGTTGATAAGTCCTTCAAAAGATAAGTTGGAGAGCAGTGCGACCTCCAGCCTCCCTACATCAACGAGTGCAAGTCTTTCTTTTTTGAGTGGATTGATGCCTTCGCCCATGTATCCCGATGGCACGAGTACGGCATATGGCGGGGATGGGCCTTCCGGTCCTGTACCACTTGCAAGTGCTGAAAAACGATGTGGAAACTCCACCAGGAATACTGGGTCAGCAAGTACTAGTTGAATGCGTCCTGCGTCTACAAATGCGAGCAGATCACTACTCTTCGTGAATGCCCGCGCCTGAATGGAAAGCCCGCTTTGTGCCTCCAGAAGTTGGCCAACGCGCTGTGCCCATGCCACGCGCCGTTCATTGTCCGGAAATGGCAGTCTGGGAGCATAGATCCCCAATTGAAGTGTATCCGCGGCCCCTGGTCTCGAGAAGAAACAGAGCGCAGCAAATACGGCCAGAGGCCATAGGGTGTTCTTATTGCTCATATCCGAAAACCCTCTGGCGGCGGGATAGACGGTTACGGGCAATTTCTGCAGCAATCCCAGGCGTTTTCAGATAACGCCGATAAAGCGATGCTGCGGTATTGAGGCGTTTCGACACATCTTCAAGATACAGTCCCCAGTTCAGGGTCGCTTCCGGTACCACATCAGAACGTGAGAGTGTCTGGAAGACGGAACTAGATGATTTCATGTTGTTGTGGTGCCGAATGACTGCCATGTTGTGTGTCAGGCGTGGATTTTCTCCAACGTACCCCTGAGCCTCATCGAGGGCACGTTCCGCGCGTACATACTTGCGGCGAGCATAGAGTCTTTCAGCACGGTCACTGAGTACTGTTGCCATCAACCGACGTGCGACAGGGTCTTTGGGCTTTCCTTCTAGATGGAGCCGAAGGTGCTTTTCTGCTTCCTCGTCTCGGCCATACCGATATAGCGCCCAGCCGGTAACCAGATGTGTATCGCGTGCGAGTCTTGCGAGACCAAAGCCATCAGGTAACGGCCCAGTCCGCATCGTTTGCAGTAGTGAAGGCACTCTCTTTAGTGATTTGCCTGTTTGCAAAAGGGCGCATGCGAACAGTCCGGCTCGGACTCTTTGCAACTCAGGAGCGATGTTTTGAGGGATCCTCACCACTAGATCTAAGGCTCGATCTAATTTCCCCTTACCCAACCAGTCTGCAGCCTGTTCTAGTTCCAGAACCGTAAGTGCTGAGCCTAGGTCGACACCGTTCTCCTTGGCTTCAATGAAGGCGATTCGCGCAGCAGTAAACTCGCCAAGGTACGTGTGGACTGCGCCTTGTATCATCCAGCGTAGTCCGGAGTCGCCGGCTCCTTGTGTGAATTTTAGTCGTTCTTGAGCGCGCAACATTCGACCCATACGGGCGAGGGTCCAGGCCGCAAGAAGGTGCAGGTCTGGGTTTTGGGCTTGATGACCGAGCGCTTGCTGGATAACTCGTAAAGCGGATGCTGGTTCCTCATGCAGGTTATGAAGCAGTACCAGGTTCCAGATGGCCTCCAATGCGCCTGGATTCACCTCGATCGCTCTCTCTAGATCGACTTGTGCTGCTTGGTGTCGCCCTGCATCGATGTGATCGAGCGCTCGGTGGGTCCGGCTAATGGACAGCCAGACCGACACAAGCATGTCCGAGGTTGCCAGCGTGCGAGCTGCTTCAAGGTTATCAATCGCATCATTTGTCCGTCCGCTTATGGCGAACGTCATTCCGAGCTCACGCCTCGGTATTTCTGATGTGGCTGCGAGGGGGATGGCCGCCTCTAGTCGTGATACTGCTCTTGGGAAGTCTCCACGCTCACGCGCTACCATACCTGCGAGGATAAGTATGTCTGGTTCGTTAGACGCCCGTTGTAATGCCGTCTCTGCAAATGTATCAGCGGTGTCTAGGTCGTTGTTTCCGTAGGCAAGCTCGGCAAGTGCAAATGGCGCCCAAGGATTTTTTTCATCGAGTACCGTCGCTCGTGCGAGATGATTGGTGGCTTCTCGGACGAGGCCTTTTCCGGCATACGCACGGCCTATGAAGTAATGTGCCTTGGAGTCTTCATCATACGAACGTAGGTACACGCTCAATTGCGTAATAGCCTGGCTCCATTTTTTGAGTTGGTAATAGCAGCTACCTAGATTGTAGTGAAGCGCAGGGTTGCCCTTTGATTTTGCTAGGACATCTTCATACAGCTCCGATGCGCGCCTATATTCGCCGAGGCGGAATAAGACGGTCCCGAGGTTGACGCGTACAGGTATGCTAGTAGGTCGAAGTTGAAGTACGCGGCGAAATGCTTTAGCCGCGTTTCGCAGACGCGCAGTGCGAAGATGTATATTTCCAATAAGGCCGAACATGTCGGCATCCTTTGGATCTAAAGCGACAGCGGATTCTGCAAGTTCTAATGATTTTCGATACTTCTTTTGTCGATAGAGATATCGAGCCAGCAGCACCCGAGCATCGAGTGCCGTTGCATCGTTTGCAATGACCTGCGCCAGTAGTGGTGCGCCTTTTGAGTATTGATTCAGTCGAAAGAAATGGACTCCTAGCAGATAGGTCAGCCTTTGGTCTGTTGGAAAACGGCGGTGCAGGCGCTGTAGTGTGGGTGTCGCTGCGTCCGACCTGCCTCGTATCAACTGGATCTCTCCGAGGAGAATTGCTGCGCGGACATAGTTAGGATCCAAGCGGAGAGCAGTCTTCAAGTGGTCCACTGCGGCGGTAAGCGCGGCACGACCGGCGCGGCTATCCATGTTGCCGCGCTGCTTCGCTTGCGAGATAAATTGTATCGCTAAGGCATATTCACGTTCCGAAGGGTTGGGTTCCACACGCTCGGCTTGCAATGGGCTGGTGACTAGCACTAGGCAGAGCCAGAAGCATCGGATGTTGGCTCGTGAGATCATGCAGACAGTCTACCGATGACGCACGTGACGTCGTCGTCGAGTGGCTGCTCTTCAATATGCGTTTGGAGAGAGTTCAAAGTATTTGCGAGAATTTGGGCTGGCGATGCACCGGCAGATGCTTTCAGAACAGCGCGTAATCTGCGACTTCCAAAGGGGCGGTCCGTCGGTCCTAGTGCTTCAATAAGTCCATCGCTATACCAACAGAGTAAATCGCGAGGATGCGTGGCTACCGTGTGCTCAATAAAGGAATAGCCATCGGCATCTCCTAGTCTATTTCCACGAGATTTCAGGCGTCCAACTCTCCAATCATCGGGGGTATGCCTTAGTAACAAGGGTTGGTTATGCCCGGCATTCGCGTATGTCAGAGTTTCTTCCACTGGATCATAAATCGATGCGAAGCACGTCATATGATACTCATCACCCACTCCACGCACTTGCTGGTCCAAGATACGGAGCAGCTCACTTACACGGAAATCACCACCCGTCAGTCGCACTAGAGTATCTACACAGCTCCGTGCTGTCGCGGTAAGCATCGCAGAGCTGATTCCATGACCTGTTACGTCCCCCACCAGCACGAGGGTCCGTTGTCTCGTTAGTGGCACACATGCCCACCAGTCCCCGCCACATTGAGACGCAGCCTGTACCACCCCGGTAAGCACTAGGCCTGGGCATTCGATCAGCTCTTTTGGCGGAAGTAATGATTGTTGAATGGACCGAGCGACAGCTAATTCCTGGCCTAGCTCTGCATGGCGTCTTGTTTCCTCCAGCAAAGTCGACAGCTGGACCGCCATCCGATTCATGGTGGAAGCCAGCACTCCAAGTTCATCTTGGCTTTTTATATCCGCTCTTGCATCGAGCCGACCAGATGCAATGGCATCGGCAGTGGTCGCTAAACGGCGGATTGGACGAGAAAATACGACGCCTGCGATTGCGGCGACCAGTAGACCGATACCAAACGCAAGTAATCCAGCAAGGAGGATATTGTCTTGAGCAACGGTTGCGGCTCGTTGCTGCTGATTTGCAATGGCAGCCAGGTCGTTATCTAGCTGGCGCAGTGACCAGCCGAGTTGCAAATACCCCAAGATACTAACGCCATCAGCCAGGTAGATAGGTTGAGTAACGATACGGGCGCGCGGTCCCACTTCGCTTTGTCTGCGTGCTAGTTCGTCGAGTGGAAGTGATTCGCTGAGTGATAAATCAACCGATTGGTCAGAACGGACAAGTATACGCTTTGACGCGTCGGCAAGAGCAGCCCACTGTACCTCAGGGTCGCGTTTCTCAATATCGCGTAGGATGCGAAATAGACGTCCTACTTCCGACCCCGCCAAAGCTTCTCTTGCGCTCCCAGCAACATGGCTGGCGACTGCGACCGACCGTACCTCAAGTTCAGTATTTCGCGCAGCTTGTAATCGGCGCGCTTGTTCCTCGTGTGTTGCGTTGAGCAGTCGAGCGCCAAGCCATGAGTAGGTTCCTGCCAGAGCAAGTACCAGTAAGACTGCTGCTAGCCCGAGTTTAGTGGCGATTGAGAGGTGATACGTCATCCCACCCCCCACTGCAGTAGGACTAAGGCAATTCCGGCGAGCGCCGCCCCCGCGAGGATGTAGTAGACAAAGTCTTGCCAGCGTAGGCTCTTACTCTCCGGATACTGAACGTTTTCGTGGCGTGTGGACGCGGACTTCCCAGTATTAGACGTCGGCGCTGTTACATGAGGAGGCGTCAATCCCCCTGGCATCGATTCGGAAGCTCCTATCTCGAAAGGCGGTTCGTCGCCGTATGTCAGAGTCGAATATTGCGCCAGAGCATTTGCCACTTCCGTGACGTTGTAGTCGAAACAATGCGGTGCGAACCGGAAGAAAACGCTTTCCACATCATCGAAATGTGCTGTCCCGGCACATCGGATACAGCGGACACCTGCAAGTGCGGTGGTGGTCGCATCTGTCGACAGTAGGATTTCATGTCGTTGTTCGAGTTGGCAATCCGGACAGAAGTAGGGCGCCAATACAGAGAAGATTGCTATCTGTTGGCATAGTGCGTCTGACAGATTGAATTGTGTGATGAGTGGACTTGTCGCCGCGATGACGATCGTTTGGGCACCGAGGCTATGCGCTTGATGTGATAGGCGCAGCAAGCTTTGGACACCGCTTGTCGTTATACGCTCTACCCGGGATCCGTCGAGGAGCAAATATGCGCCCCTAACACGGCTCAGCGCATCGGCGAACTGCGGCTGGTGCTCCACGGACGCCGGCAGCTGCATCCACGTCCATGGCGGAGATGACGAAGCAGATACTCTGACCGGGAGGTTATGGTTGGCGCGAGAACTCACTGTGTCCTACGTACTAACTGCATGAACGGACTGCCCCCGTTCTTGCTCGTTATAAATTGCTCATCCTATGGTTTTGCATCCATATGGTGATGCGCAATACACCGGCTGTCAAAAGCGATTTCCTCTACAGTACCCCGGTATGAACCAGGTACGTCCATAGTATAGGAGCACCAAACAGCAGACCATCCACTCTGTCTAATAGACCACCATGCCCAGGGAGCTTGGCACCCGAGTCTTTCACGTTGAAGCTACGTTTGAACATAGATTCCACGAGGTCACCGATAGCACCTGCTAGACCGCATCCAAGGCCGAGCAATGCTGCGTCTGTGGTTGGGATGGGTAGTTCGAACAGGCGAATAACAATGAAGAAACCCAGTACGCTAGCTAACGCTCCGCCCACCAGTCCTTCGCGCGTTTTATTCGGACTGATTTTTTCGTACAGTTTGGTCTTCCCCAGAAAGCGTCCGGCGAAAAATGCGCCCGTATCTCCGGCAAAAATGGTGGCGAATAACGCGAGAAGATAGTGGGGACCGCTCGTCATGGCGGTAATGCCCATCAGGCATGCCAGCGGAAGTCCCAGATAGTACGCCCCGGTAACCAGAAATGCACTTCGAGGGCCAAGAACATGGACCGGGGCGCTTGAGAATAGTGCCGTTGTCAATAGTATCGGGGCACCTAGCAGCAATATGGTTGGTGCCCAGGCAGGAGCCCACCATGCGACTGCGGTGACTCCAGCGATATACCCCATACCGACCCAGCGTTCCCGGCGTGCATCAGGGCCTAACACAATACTGTAGAACTCATCAGCGAGCACAAAGGCTGCGAGCTGGAACAACGCGTAAGAACCCCATGCGGGGCCGTAGCCGGTGAGGGCAATTGCTGCGATGGCCATGATGAGGCCTGTAACTATTCGAGGAAGCATAGCCTTCTTTATCCGACCGACCGCACGTGATTCACCTGTTGAATACACGTATGGGACTGCCGTCGAACTCGTTCAAACTTATCGCTATCCGTCGTTCGCGGAAAATTAAACATGGCTTAAAGTTTGGGCGTGTTATGCCACGAGGCCGAAACGGCGTGCTCGTCGCTGGAAGGCCGATAGCGCCTCCAGTAACTCCGCTTTGCCGAATTCAGGCCAGAGGCAGTCTGCGAAGTACAACTCAGCATATGCGCTTTGCCACAAGAGAAAGTTGGAAAGCCGCTGTTCTCCGCTTGTCCGGATGATGAGATCCACATCTTCGACAGCGATGGTGTCCTGTAGCACTGATGGATTTATCGCGGACGGGTCCAGGTCGCCGGATGCTACGCGCTCAGCAATCCGTTGGACGGCTGCAGTGATCTCTTCGCGTCCGCCGTAGCTCAGAGCAAGGCACAGCTCCATCCCGTCGTTTTCGGAAGAATCGGTCATTAGTTTGTCCAGAGGACCTTTCACATATTCTGGCAGGCGCTCGGTGTTCCCTAACGTAGTGAGTCGGATATTGTTATCCATGATTTCAGCGCGTTCGTCAGTGAGGTAGTCGCGTAAAAGCTGCATGAGCGCTGCCACTTCAGCCAGTGGGCGGCCCCAGTTTTGTTCGCTGAACGCGTACAACGTGAGGCGGCCAACACCAATAGCCCGAGCGGCGCGGGTGACCTGGCGTACGCTTTCCGCGCCCTGGCGATGGCCTTCTATACGGGGTAAGCCTCGGCGTTCGGCCCATCGGCCATTACCGTCCATAATAATAGCAATATGTCGTGGCGGGCTACCCATAGACGAGACGGGTTAGCACAAATAGGGGATGCAGTCGATTCGATTTCCAGTAGAGATGATGTTCGATAGAAAAGCGAGGCGTTTGACATCGTGTTTCTGGTCGCTCCAAACCGCGTTTGACACGTTTGATAGCGTCGCAGTAAAACAGCACGGTTGTTTCATATTCGGCCGGTTGTCGAATAAGTATCCGGAGGTCAGTGTGACGGAAACCCAAGATTCAAGTCAGGTGAAAATTCTCCTAGCAGATGATGACTTGGAGATTCTTCGAATCACACGCACTAGGCTATCCAAACGTGGGTTCACCATCATCGAAGCGCACGACGGTGAGGAAGCGCTTGAATTGGCTATGGCAGAGCACCCACACATGGTTGTGCTTGATGTTATGATGCCCAAGCTAAACGGTTGGGAGGTATGTAAGTACCTTCGAGCAAGAGACTCCTATAACGATGTCGGTGTATTGATGCTCACCGCGATTGGACCGAGCTTGAACGAGCTGACGTCTCCATTGTACGGAGCAGATGAGCATTTAGATAAGCCGTTCGACTTGGATGAGCTTGACGCAGCAGTCGAACGTATTCTCGAAAAGCGGCGAAACGTACGGTTGAACGATTAGACGCGCTTATGGGGTGTCGAGGATCCTCTTTATCGCTGTACGTAATCACTGGATGCGACTGCGTTAGTCGAGGTGGTCCTTTGTCGACCGGATGACGTTTGTTGCACGTGTGATCCGTGTTGCTTGTCGTAATGCGAGAGCGAAGGCTTTAAATGACGCTTCGACAATGTGGTGCAAGTTCTCGCCATGAACCTGGTGCACATGTACGTTGCATTCGCCTTTGACGGCAAATGCTTGATAGAACTCTTTCACCAACTCCACATCG
Source organism: Pseudomonadota bacterium (assembly GCA_002863065.1). Taxonomy (GTDB): domain Bacteria; phylum Myxococcota_A; class UBA9042. The sequence continues at coordinate 6,881 of PKDL01000446.1, read as the reverse complement.
AATGTCCCTATCTTCGCTTTAGGAAGCGCTAAGCCGAAGACGAGATAGGGTCTACCAGAAAGGTCCACCGTAACATCGATAAGGGCTTCATCCAGGGGCGCTCGTCGGTGGCCAAAGCGTTCTATACCCGCACGTGTACCGAGTGCCTCGCGGAATGCTTGTCCGAGACAGAGCCCCACATCCTCAACGGTATGATGAAAATCGATCTCGACGTCGCCTGTGGCCTCAACTTCAAGGTCAAAACCGCCGTGCCGAGCGATTTGGGTCAGCATATGGCTCAGAAAAGGCACTGGCGTACAGATGCTGTGATTCCCCTGGCCATCTAAATTAACGCGCACCGAGATTTCCGTTTCGCCCGTGACTCGTTGTACTTGGCCTATACGCTGCTGAGCACTCATCCTTTCTCCTCCGTTAGAGCGTTGATAAGCGCTCGCATACGCGTGTGATGCGTCATTAGACTTGCTCGATTTACGATAAGTCGACTAGTAATTGTTCGGATTGTCTCAAGCTCCACAAGGTCATTGGCTTGCAGAGTGGCTCCGGTGGACACCAAGTCTACGATAACGTCGGCGAGGCCTGCTACCGCAGCCAATTCTACTGAGCCATATAGTTTGACGATGATCGCTTCACTACCGCGAGCACGGAAATAGGCACGGGCCTGCTTGGGGTATTTCGTGGCGACCTTGATAGAGCGTTTCGCTAACACCTCTGGTTCTACAGACCGATGCGCAGCTACTGATAGACGGCAAGCGCCGAGTCCAAGATCCACGGGGTGTAGTACATCTGCGTCGGATTCTAACAGAGTATCCAGTCCGCAAACGCCGACATCTGCTACTCCGTATTCGACGTATGTGGGTACATCTGATGTCCTCAGAAGGATTAGGCGCGTCCCGTCCTCGGTTACCGAAATAAGTCTGCGTGACCCGTCCGTTAGGGGGGACAGGTCAATTCCAGCGTGTCTGAATAATGGTTTCAGCTCGTCTAGGATGCGGCCTTTCGGCACGGCGATGGTTAGTGGTTGAGTCATTGTGTTTCCGAGGTCGTCACGATGGTGTCCGTCGGTAGGACCATCGGCTCGAGTCAGCCAGTAGCCATATAGTGATCAGTGGAGTAGCGGGTTAGTCAAGCATCACATTCGTCGCGAGGGGTTTACTTACCCTGGGCCCCTGTGCGCCGTTGCTGCTTTTGAATCACCTGCTCTAGCAGTGTTTTATAGGTCTCCTCAAATTGTATGCCGCCTTTCGCTTCGGCTGCCGCCAAAATCCCGACGTACCATGCTTTGTAGGCCTCCCGCTGCCGTTGCGCACGCAGCTTACGCTGCATCTCAGCCTTCTCTTGGGCGGTATCATCCGATATTTCGGGGGCTTTCCGTTCACTGAGCTGGATGACATAGAAACGCTGTCCATCTTCAGAGGCATAGACTTTATCGATGAGCGGCTTTTCTTGCGTGCTACTGAAAAGACGCCCCATGAGTTCGGGATTGACGCCCACGCCGGGGACCTTAGCCCATTGCTCGTCATCGGCATCTACCGGTCTGTCCGCCGCAATCTGCTCCGCAGTTGCTGATGCGGGGAAGTCGAAGTCGCCAGATGCAAATGTATGGGACTGGCGTTGGCCGAACAGTGGGCTTTTCGACACGCGCAGTGCCCCCGAGAAACCTACAGATGGTTTTGGCGGAGCATCGAGCTCGATCGTGCCCGGTATTCTGTCCCCAGCGTTGAGCTTTAAGGTAGTGGTGTCGAGTTTCAGTTGTGGTGTGCCGGACTCGGTATCAGCGCCGTTGGCTGTACCCTCGGCAGCCTCGGTCTTAGCCTTGGGCGTCGGTAACGTGTCTTCCGCAGGTGTTGTGGTTGCGTCCCCGTCCGCTTTTTGAGTGGCCTTTACCTCGTTCGCGTTGGCACCATCGCCCGCTGGGTCTTTCGCGTCACTATCTGGCGTGGTGCCGTCTGTTTTTTTCGTTTCGGATGCTCCTTGTTCTTTTTCCGCTACCGGCGGCTCGGCTTGCGTCGGTCCACCCGGTATGGTGTCTCCTTTCGGCTTGTGGTCTGCGTTCCATGCCTTTACCGCATCCTCAAGGCTCGTTCCGTTCTTTACAGCCGCCAACAGAGACTTCGCTTCCGCCTCAGACCACGCTTTTGCTTTCGATTCCTTGGCCACCTGTGGTGCGATGGCATCTGTTGCTTGCTCAACGGAGAGGTTTTTCTCAATACGGACGTCGTCGCACAGCAAAAGCCAGAAGCCGGTCTCAGCTGCAACTACGGCGCTCAGTCCGTCTTTCTCAAGTGCTATTGCTGCCTTGGCAACTTCTGGATTTATCTCTTCCGAGAGGTCTGATTCGGTCAGGAGGTCGTCTCGTAGCCCACCGAGTGCCTTGGTGTCTTCGTCATTGCTGTTCTCCGAGACGGCGCTCGTAAAAGCTTCCCGCCGTTTTTCGGGGTCGCTTTCGGCGCGGATTGCAGTGGCCAATTCGGACGCTTTCTGTTGGGCATCTGCACGCTTGGCGCTCATGTCTTGTTTTTTCGTGGCATCCGCCTCAGCATCGATCGCTGCTTGGCTTGGTGCTGCTATGAGAAGGGTGCGGATTTTCGTCGCTCGAGCGCGCTGGAAATCTCCTTTGTGACCGTCATACCATGCCTTGATGGCAGTGCTATCCTTCGCAGCGACCGCTATCTCTTCCGCTGTCACAGGAACGAGCGGCGCCAGCTTTTTGGGGTCGAACCCAACGTATTCAAAGCGAACTTGGTCGTTCATCGCACTCCATGCTGCGTCGATCTCGGCGTCGCTCACGACGACGGTGGCCGCAACCAGCTGGATCATTTTCTCCCGTAGTATTTCGTCGGCCATAAAGCTAGCCAATGCTTCTTTGGTCGTGCCCAGCGACGAGAGGAAGTTTTGCATTGATTCTTTGCTGATGACGCCGGTATCCGGGTCGTATAGTCCATCGAATAAGATTCGGTCTTCGATCTCTCGGCGGCTTGCTTTCAGTCCAAGCGCTCGGGCTTCTCGAGCGACCAATGATGCTTCCACCAGATCGTTTATGAGGAATAGTGTCTTATCGTCGTCGCCTGATTGGGTTGCCCTGCGAAAGCCAGAAAACCTCAGCCAGCCTTTCGATTCGAATGCGGGGCTATCGATTGGCAGTCGGCTAGCGGCCATGACCTCGAGTTGATTCAGCGTCTGAACGTCCTCAGCGTAGGCGGGCTGGAGGACAAATCGGGTTCGGCTCCACCAGCCTTGGCTACGAGGCGCAAGCGAATCGGCCAGGGTGAGGCGACGGGCGTCGATTACATCGTCGTATACTGTGACTAACGGACTTACTACGCTGGTACCGCACCCACTGGGGCCGTTTGTGCCAAACGTGAAGATAAAGACGATAATCAACATGCCGAAAAGCACGTAGATGAAGGTTGAGCGTGAATTTGCTCGGAGTGATTGGATTCCGAATCGAGACATCCGTCAGCAGTCCTTCGGTCGAGCCACCTGGTAGGCAGCTGTTTTAATTGGTCTTTTCCTCATCCCGGGTCTTTTCCGGTTTTGAAGACGCCGGATTCTAGTCTTAGCTTGGAGTTGGGGCAAGCGTTAGCTGCACATGGGACAAAAACAGCGTTCAATCATGACTACGATTGCCTGCGGGCACCTTGTCCTGAAGACATGCACGGCGATACTCTAGTGCGATAATCCACGATATGGGTCCCTCCCCAAACATAAAGTGCGATGTTACCCATAGGTGGTCTCACAAGAGGGACGAACGTGGTGCGCAACACTGTTCTGCGGCACTTTCAACGGTTGCATTGACTTGATTTCGGCGAGTTACCACAAGACTAGAGATTGAACGTCTAAATCACCAGTTACTCATCGATTGACTTTTCCAATACGGCCCAGCATGTTATTTGGCCCGTCTAGTAGGTGAAAGTATGCCTACCGCTGACGGGTAATCCCAGCTGAATAATATGCAGCATGCAGTCCCTGGGACGACTTGCTGTAGGGCAATCAGCGACGATAGACGGCAGCTGTCCGCTGGTTTGTTGCCGGTAGACATTCGCATCCCAGCGTCTGTCGCTAGGGATAGCGGGCTAAAGCTTTGGGGCCAATGCCGAAGCAAGGACGGCAAGCAACGGTGTTTGCTGCGACAGACCGCGTGGTCGGAAGGGACCGTCGCGGACGAAGCGAGACTAAAGAACATGAGAAGCCGACAGCGCAAGACGATAACGCTTGAGGTAAATGACCGCCAGCGGGCGGTCCTTGAGCGAAATATTGAAGCGTTGCCTCGAGATACCGGAGTGGAACCAGAGCGTACTGGTTCTGATCTCCCCGCTCTGTTCTACCATCCCAATACCGCCGCACGTGTGCTGGCACTTGTTGTAAGTGCTGGTTATGACGTAGCGCGCGGGCGGACTGAAAATGCCGAGAAAAAGGTCAATAGGGCCATCGAGGTATTTACTTTAGTAACCGACGACGAAACTGGTCGCGGACATCTAACGGGTTTGGCAGAGCGCCTTGGTAACGAATCGACTGAATTTCTCCCTCTGATACACGAGACGCTTGTGCCATTCCTGCAGGAGCGCATCGGTCAAGTTGAGCCTGCAGCTGCACCAGTCAAAAAACCGACTGCAGCTATGCCGCGGGCAGTAGAAGATGGGGAAGCTCTACCGGAAGAAAAACGGCGGAATCCGAAGAAACCTGCCGCTACACCAAAAGCAAAGAAAGCGTCGCCACCGGAGCCTGAGGCTGCTGCGACGCAAGTAGCAGACGAAGCCCCAGTAGAGGTCGTTGCTGAATCCGATGTTGTGGTCGGTCACTCGGCGGATACAGCTCCGGACAGCAGTACCAAAGGCAATGGGCCGAGTGCCGCCGAAGCTGCTGCCGCCGCAGCTGCCGCTCTTGCGGCGATTGAGGCGCCTTACGAAGATGTCGTACAGGATGATTCGGCTCCGCGTTTCGATCCCGACCGAGACCTTGAGCCCAGCGATGGTCGAAGGCGCCGTCGTAGGTCGAAGTCGCCCGAAGGCCTCGAACGCATGAAGCCGGACCAGCGACCGGATCTCGAAATGACAACGGGAGAAGATTCCAATGGTCCGGCTCCGTCGGATGCCTCAAATACGGAATCAGCGACGTTGGCAGTTGAGGAGCTTTGTAGAGCCTCACGGCACGGGAATGCATCTGATGTTGTCGATTTAGCGTTAGAGGTCCTGCGTCAGCTGCTTCGGAAGACAGGCAACTTGGAGGTTGACGGTCGCGTGAAGCTAGAGATGGTCTTGACGACTGCAGACGGGAACGGACCGCCGCAACGTCGTCGTCGTCGCCGCCGCCGTCGGAGTACCCGCAGCGACGGTTGATTTAGGGCTGCTAACGCATTTCACTGGAGCCGCCAACACAAGTGCTTGCGTCGGGGGCCCGGTGTGCTAGAGGACATCTCTCGTGAGTTCAGGGTGTGTAATCTGCACGTTGGTACGTTAGAAATACACACGTAGCCCTGCTCTTATTGGCGGATTGAAATCAAGGAACTGTAGCTCACTACGTGGGTTGTTGGTATCCAGAGCCCGGTTCAGTTGACTCGATTTGTTCGAGTATGACTCCGTGCTCTCGTTGACTGGTGGAGGACGATTCGGAGTGTTCGATTGGCTCTACGGCATGTTCTCAAACGATCTTGCGATTGATTTGGGCACGGCGAACACACTGATTTATGTGAAGGGCAAAGGCATTGTTACCTGCGAGCCCTCGGTAGTTGCCGTACAGAAGGACGGGCGCGGAGGCCGTCGTGTACTTGCTGTCGGTAAGGATGCGAAGGAGATGCTGGGACGGACGCCGGGCAGTATCGTAGCTATCCGTCCGATGAAAGATGGTGTGATCGCGGACTTTGAGATCACGGAAGCCATGCTGCGTTACTTCATTGCCAAGGCGCACAACCGCCGCACCCTGATTCACCCTCGCATAATCATTTGCGTCCCCTTTGGTATAACCGAGGTAGAAAAGCGCGCAGTGCGCGAGTCAGCAGAGTCCGCCGGTGCCCGCGAGGTTTATCTTATCGAAGAGCCGATGGCGGCTGCGATCGGCAGCGGTTTGCCGATTACAGAGCCCAGTGGGTCCATGATCGTCGATATTGGCGGTGGTACCTCCGAAGTGGCCGTCATATCGCTGGCTGGCATTGTGTATTCCAAGTCCATCAAGGTGGGCGGGGACAAGATGGACACCGCAATCATTCAGCACATAAAGCGAAAGTACAATCTCCTTACTGGAGAGCGCACGTCTGAGCATATCAAGTGCACTATTGGCACGGCATACCCCACACCTCCCGAGGAAGTTATGACGATGGAGGTGAAGGGGAGGGACCTCATCGACGGTATCCCTAAGACAGTCACTATCAATAGCGACGAGGTTCGGGAGGCGATGCAAGAGCCAATTATGCAAATCGTCGAGGCGGTGAAGTCCGCGCTAGAAGCTACCCCCCCTGAATTGGCGGCGGACATTGTCGACAAGGGTATTGTTCTTGCGGGTGGCGGTGCACTGCTACGAAACGTTGACGTGCTTTTGCGTGAGGAAACCGGGCTGCCGGTGATGCTTTGTGATGATCCGCTTAGCGCAGTGGTTCTTGGCTCGGGTAAAGCACTCAACGAGTTAGAGCTACTGCGCAGTGTGACGATTCAGTAATTAGCCAGATGAGCTTTCTCGCCCGATATCGCACAGTCGTGGTCGGTTTCATCACGCTGATACTACCGATGGTACTTCTCTGGTTCCATGGACGACCTCGCCAGGAACCGACAATCTACGAAAAGACATTGCTGCGTTTCACCACGCCCGCGCAATCGCTAATGGAGTCCGTCTTGGGCGGTGCGAAAGCTGTATGGACAGACTACACGTGGTTGATAGGGGTACAGAAAGAG
>PKDL01000228.1 GCA_002863065.1 Pseudomonadota bacterium | reverse complement strand
GCCGCATGCCGCATGCTGCCATGTGCCGGTGCGGGTTGCCGTTCGCTACGGCTTGCAGATGGCCACGATCCAGGTGGCAACCACATCCCGCGATCACTCACGAACAACAAGGGCCACGCCGCAACCCGGAGCCGTCCCTCTATACTCGTACACGTGCACTCACATGCACATGCAACCACACAGCGTGGTGCACATAGCAACTGCCAAGACGTCTGCATCTGCATGCCCAGACACATGCTGCGCGCCAACAGGTACAATGCCTTCGACTGGGACGCGCTCCAGAAACCAACCAAACACGCTACTGGCTTGCCAGAATATGCTGTCTCAAAGCTTGCTAATGTACTGTTTACCCGAACTCTTTCCCAGCGATTGGAATCGCGGAAAATCGACTGTTACGCGTTGCATCCCGGTATCGTTGCATCTGACGTGTGGCGTACGGTTCCCATCGGCATCCGGCACGTTATCAAATGGTTTATGATCAGCAATGAAGACGGTGCTCGTACCTCGCTCTACTGCGCCACTGCGCCCACATTGGAGGGCCAAACTGGATTGTACTGGGACAAATGCACCGCAAAGACCCCCAGCCGCCTCGCAAGAGATCCTGCATTAGCGGAAGAACTATGGGAGCGTAGTATGCGGTGGACTGGGCAGTGACCATGCGCCGCCCTGCCAAATATCCATTTTTGGAGCATGGGGGTGTACTTGCCTTCGCCCACCGAGGAGGGGCCGGTGATGCACCTGAGAACACCATGCCAGCCTTTCAGGCCTGCGTTGACCTCGGCTATCGATACGTGGAAACCGACGTACATCGCACCAAGGATGGAAAGCTCGTCGCATTTCATGATGATACATTGGACCGTGCCACAGATAGGTCCGGCCGTATTCGAGAACTCACGTGGTCAGAAGTACGGCAGGCCAAGGTCAACGGAGAACATATTCCGCTGCTGGAGGACGTACTCGGCACCTGGCCGCAACTTCGCGTCAATATCGACCCCAAAGCAGATGATGCGGTCGATCTACTGGCCGATATTATTCAAAAAACAGACGCTTTAGACCGTGTCTGTGTTGGTGCATTCTCCGGTGCTCGTCTGAGAAAATTACGCCAGAAACTAGGCCCCGGGCTATGCACGAGCATGGGGCCACTAGACGTCCTTCGACTACGATTGCGGAGTCTACGAATACCTGTCGGTAGGTTTTCTGCTGGTTGTGCTCAAGTCCCAATAAAAAAAGGAGCAATCCCCGTGGTAGATGCCCGTTCTGTACGAGCCGCGCATACTCTCGGGCTCCAGATTCACGTGTGGACCGTTGATGACCCAAACGAAATGCATCGGCTACTCGATCTTGGGGTCGATGGCATCATTACGGACCGACCATCTCTGCTCAAGGACGTACTCATCAGTCGCAATGCTTGGGCGTAGAACCCCTCGAGAATGTGCGGATTCCTCTCCTATTTTCCCGTCTCTGCAGAGCATTTACCGGGTCTCAGGTCCGGCGGAAAAGAACGAGACTATTTAATGACCACATGCACTCGATCTGTGCCGGAACGGCCGAATGTCTCCGGAGAGTACATTTCTTCTGCCTTCGCAGGAGGCACTACAAACTGCCCCGGGGTCGTAGCTCGTGCCACGTAGCTGTACGTATAGACGCCATCCCAAAGCAATGATGTAAATGCCTCTACCCGCTCGTCCCGTAAGTTTTGGTGCTCAAACCACGGGCCCCACCGACGCCAGTAACGCCCATATGGACGACTGCCGTTTTTCTTCGCGCTGCTTGGTAGTGATGGAGGTATGGCTTCGGTACCTTTTAGCCCTGGATTCATGGGCTCAAGCCCCGCTGGCAGCTGATCGACGAGGGCCACATGATGCCGCCTTGACTCTGCAACCATCGAAAGAACGACCCGCACACGAGCCCCCGCCTTGACTTCCCAACTACCATCCTCCCGCTGCTGTACGTCCCCTCTGTTATCCACTCCTTCATAGCGGCGGAGCACCACAAACCCGCGCTCGACTGGCTCCAATTCGAGATCACTGGGCGCGTAACTCATGCCAATGCGGTAGTACATTCGCCCTACCCCGTCTTTACCTAACGTGAGAGACTGACGACCGTCGAGATTAGCCAGCACGTCCATGGGAATGTTGATTCGATGCTGCTCAGCAGTCCGCCCCTTGAACGAATTTTCACCGGCATATTGCTCTCCCAACCACACCCGGGCCACAAAGTCAGGGGTCTGTTTTTCGTACGTGTTGAAATAGCGATCGAGCGCAAGAAGCACAAATGCATTCTCCTGCGTGTTCCCCCAACGGCCCTGCTTTCGGTGCGCGAGAAGCCCTCGAACCACCTTCGGGATAAGTTCGCTTTTTGGCTGGTCACCAATCATTGCATCCAGAAGCACACCATCTGTACGACGACCGGAGTGTAGGAGTAAGTGTGCGCCATCTTGATAGCTTGTCACCCAGTGAGCATTCCCGGAGGTTTCGGTCACTCGGTTATTGAGATGACGACGAATCTGCAGTACGAGGTCAGCGTAGACGGGATCAGGCGAAACGACAGACAGAAGCCAGCCCAAAGCCTCAAGAGGCGTCTTGTCAACACCGCCCCAGGCAGAAATTAGAGATGCCGCCGCGGCCGGATCGCTATCACCGTGCAATTGCCGTACATACAGCGAGTAACTAGTAATCGTGCGCCGTGTCTCAGCTCGGTACCACCCCGGGTACTTGCGCTCGATATCTCGCAGGTAGGATATGCTGCTATTCAACATCCGCTGCGATACATCAAATCCCTTGCGCTTAGCCCGAACCAATGCATGAGCCACATGCACGGATAAATACGGCCATGCGCGGTCGCTGCGTTTCCAAAAGCCAAACCCACCGTCGCCGTGCTGTAACGTCTGAAGCTTCTTCAAATCACGCTCGACCGCCTGAAGCATGACTGCCGCCGAGGGCAGTCCATCGGCTTCGAATGCGGACAAGACATCCCGTAGCGATGCTACTGCCATCAGACGGGATGATACTTGCTCGGCGCACTCATACGGATAGGACACCAGATACAGCACCGCATCGGTCAGTGCTTGTAGCGCAGTAGAGGATGTAGTGACCTGTAACCCACCAAACTGTGTTACGACATCCGTAGGCGCGCGAACCGGCTGAATCACAGCCCTACCGTCCAACACTCCATACGTAGCAAACGCTTCTGTGGTGGCAGGGGTATACACTGGAAGTTCTACCATCGCGGCGTCGGTAAAATCGCCGGCTGCCACGCCAATCTGGAACCTAGCCGTACCCACATTAGACACCGTTGCAGGGAACCGGACTTCCACCCGGTCATTCGCCGGAACGATGAGACGGCGCCCCTGTCCTTGCGTCATCTCGACCGCTGTTGATTGGACCACAACGTCGACCGTCATCGCCGTATCCGTTTGATTTTGCAGCACCACAGGAAGCTCAAACCGGTCACCAAAATTCAGGAATCGTGGCGCAGAGGGACGCACCATCAGAGGGAGGCGTGCAGTAACTGTAGACTCCCCCTTTCCAAAGCGGGTGCCTCCCTCCACGGCTATCGCCGTAATTCGGTACCGTGTAAGGTTATCTGGTAAGTCTACTGGGAGCCTTACTCGTCCATCTTTGTCGGTACGCAGGGCGGGTGAAAACGCCGCTAACGCATCGAAGTTCTTTCGTACCCCGATCGGACTGCCGGCATCAGCGCCTGTCTCGGCGTCGTCCATCATAGCTTCCTGCATCGCTGCTGCGGGCTGTGGCAAGCTACCGGAAGACATTAGTTTTCGTCGACTTTTGGCCCTATAACCGGGCTTTTGAGCCGCAGGTACTTTGAGTAGTGCATCAGGGTCGACGAGTAAAATGGAGGACCGAGAATACGCGTCACGACCAGTATACCCTCGACGTCGGTAAAACATCGAGATCGGGTCTGGGATCCGGTATCTAGTCAGTGCCAACACCGCCTCATCTACCATCACCAGCGCCACCTCAGCGTTCGGAACTGGCTGCCCATCAGAACGCAGCACACGCACATCCACCGATACCCCCCCGCCTGGGGCGACCTTCTCGGCGCTGGGCTCAACGACTACCTTGAGCGTTTGGCGATACGGGGGCACTCGCAGCTTGATTTGTCCCGCAGCGAAGGCTGGACGTAACGGAGCATTCTTTACGGGCTCACCATCACGGCCAAGGCGTGCAACCGCTCCTACAACATCAACCTTTATGCTGACATCAGGAACATGCTCCGCCGCAATTGGTACCTTTAGCGTCGTCGTAGACTCAGTCATATTGAAACGCACTTGCTTCAAGATGCCCCCTACACGAACCGACATAAGGCCTTCGGCCGGTACGATGGGTGACTGTACGAGCAGCTCGGCGGTATCGCCCGGTTGATATTCTGGCTTCGACGGGATCAGAGTCAGCTTTTCCATCGCGACCTTCCGAGAGGCTGGCATTTTCCCGCCAGCAACCCAGAAGGTACGTTGGGTTTGATTCTTGCGCCCGGCATCATCCACCACGTCCGCTGTAATGCGCCACTGACCGCCATGTTTTGGCGTCAGCTTACACTGCACAGCGTCCGCACCAGACAACAGCTTACAGCTCATTGTTTCAACCGCTTCCTGTGTCCATGCCCCTTTTTTACGACGCCACTCCATTCGAGTTGCCTTAATGTCTATCCGACGCCCTACGACCGCTTTTCCGTCAATTCCGACGAGGATCGCATCAAGCTTCAGTACCTCTCCGGACTTGATAAACGTTCGTTCCGACTTAATACCAACATAATATTCGGACGGATGAACGAGCAGCGTTGAACTCGAACTAAAGGTCTGCCGATTCACATCTTGTACGCTGGCTTCGGCGATGACGGTCGCAGCTCTCGGGGGATGTACTGCTTCGAACTCCATGGAAATGATGTGGTTTCCTGACGAATCCGTCCGCCCCTGCAGAGCAGTGGAATCAGCTCCGTCACGATTCGGGCGCCGCGATTCCCACCACGGTGTCCAAGTACCGAACGTATATTCCGAGCAATTTGGAGGGGTATAGGAGCTGAGGCGTGAACGGATCGACCAATGTACCTTTGCGTCCGATAGTGGACCTCCAGCAAAGTACGAACTCGTGGCAGCCACAGTGGCATTTCCACCGACGAGATGAGGTCCCGTAGATGACGTTGTCTTTACCTCAAACTCGGGACGCCGGAATTCCTGAACCTGTAGGGAGTGAGTGTGACGACTACCGCTGGTGGACCGAGTATTAGCGTTCATTTCAATGCGCGCCGAACCAAGATTCATGGTGTTGGTCAATGCGACTTTGAAGTTGAATCCACCGGCTGCGTTTAGCTTGGCTACCCCTTTCGCCACGTTATTGTTGCGACTATCTCTCAGTACCCAAGTCAACTCATCCGCTGCGCCCCTCAACGGGCCCACCATCGGTGTTTTCCCACCAGATACTTTACGTATCCACCCTTTGACGTGAACGGTCTCGCTCGGCTTGTAGAGCTTACGATCATCAAAAACAAACCAACGAAGGGCGGACTTCGTTGGATTCGTCTTCCAGCTTGTACGCGATGACCACCGGTTCTTTGACTCCGGCAGCAATGCCACATCGCCGTTCCATTCGGCGACCAGAATGTCTTGCTCTGATGAATTCGTGACAGGCAATGGCATAGATACCAGCCCGTCTGCGTTCGTGATGCCTTCGAGGCGAGCTGGCAGACTGCGAATACGCGCGCCATCAAGCGGCGCGCCTGTCATCAGTGAGGTAGTCCACGCATGTAAGTCGTAACCGTCTCGAAAGATATCGAGGCCAATCTGCGTGGATTGCACCCAGCTGAGCAGTACGGTCCGCCACCGTGCATTCTCTTGTTTGATGGGCTCAATTTCCACGACGACATGCCCGAGACCATCTCGTAGCGCAGAAGACAGGTCGATGGATGTATGTATGAGCTCATCGGGTTTCGACGCGATGTCGACACGTTGAGAAAACACGCGATTACCGGGGGGCTCAGGTCGACCATTTACCTGGGCAGCCTTCGTCGCAAACAATCGCCAAGTACCCCAGTCTGCTGGACTCACGCGATAGAGATTGACGTGGACTGCGTCGTGATTCACGGAACTGAACTGAAATATTTTCCGCTTGGATGCAGGATCCAAAATCAAAAAATCGCCGCCTTGCGCCGTAATGAATGGTGCAGCTTCCGTTACTCGAAAGGTTACCTTCTGGTTTTCTTTCAGCCTTTGCCCAAAGCGGTCCCTCAGACCGCGCTTCAGGGTCACGGTGTAGGTCGTTCTCCCTCTAGTCAGCCCGCGAATCGTAAGCCAGCGCCCACTCACCTCAACCACACTTCCGGCGATCTTGGGCGAGATGTCGATCTGGTCTCTGTCAAATGCTTCCGCGTCAAACGGATTACTCATCTCGATGCTGAATGGCGTGAATGGTGGGCATTGTTCACGCCAGCCACAACCAGTTTGTCTTAATTTGAAGGGGCCATAGGTCTGGTACGAGAATGTCTGTGACGCGGTGGTCGTTCGAGGACCTTCTGCAGACGGCATGCCTTTATTAAATGCGACGGTAACCGTCGTATTGCTGGGTAATTGCTTCACCGTACGAAAGGCGATCTGCCGCTGAGCATGTGATGCATTGGCACCGGCAGTCATGAGTCTTCCTACGTCCGTATTCTTCAGTTCCTCGGTCGATGCCAACTGCACAGGGAAGTCTTTCCCCTCTGCGCGTACGCGGAGGTGCTTCAATACAGCCTCAGCATCAATAGCTTGGTCGAACCGGGCATACATCAGTGCCTGGCGGTCGTGTGGACCACCGACCGGATGCATGACCTTCAGCACCGCGGGGGGAGTATGAAATGACCAGCGTACGGCCGAAGGTAATTCACCTCCAAGAGCACTCTTCGTCCCGGCTGGAACCTCTACGGTATAGTTTGTCGCCATTCTGAAGCGTTCATCCGTTTCAAATAAAAGCGTCTTGGTACCCACCCAACGCCATTTTCCCGCAAGCGGTGGCGACATCTTCACTGGTGGTACTAATGCATTGAGCGCCTCGTGCGAGGTCACATCAACCATCGGTTGGGAAAAGGTCACGCTGAGCTTCGGGGCAATCGGGACTTCGCCTTCCGGAGAAAACCGGCGGACTTCAAGTGGTGCCACATCGCGTTTTGGACGCTCTACCGCGGCCGCCGCGCTTGGAGGAAAATCGGTGGAGACAGTCTCTCCTGTGCGCGGAGCAGGTTTTGATCGCTCTCTGAACTTGAAGGGAGGTATCTCGTTGGGCTCTTTCAGTACTGGCAATCGTTGGAGTAAAGCCCTGGTCTCACGCTCGGGTAATGCCTCGGTGCGTCCAGTCGGTGCTCGCTTCGATGGCGCATTCCTGAACTCGCTGGTTTCACCAACCTTCAACGTCAAACCAATGCTGAGCCGACTTCCAGTCGGTGTAGCTGGTGTTTTCGGACCCGCCGCATTGTGAATACGTGCCTCTGCACCCGCATCCTCCGGTGATTCAGTGGCAATTTGCCCTGCATCAAGTATTGCGGTTTGAGGAAGTCCAGGCGCTTGCGAGTGCAGAGAGGTATCCGCGTCCGAGGCTTCTCGGGGCGATGAATGTGAATCGACTTCATCGCAGCCCAGAGCTCCAAGCATGACCTGAATGGAAATGAGGCAAATAGGACGCATAAGCCTGCTAGCCGGCCAGGGGTATGGCCTAAATGATTCGTGTTGCATCCGTATATCCTTATCGCTTCGGCGTAGACAGGCAGACTACTACACGGCTGGTCTGCCTCGTCTCTCTCCCCACCAACGCACGACCCATTGAAACGGTCTAACCTCGGAGGCGAACTATCTATTTTTCAGGAACTGCGCCGAATTAATACCCCGTCGCGTAGGCAATGACTACCTGACATAGCCATCATTGATGCTTAATGGAGTGCTGCCCTGCTTTTTAGTGATTGGACCAACTCACCCTCAACATCGAGTAGCGTATTTAGTCGCGCATCCACCTCTTCTCGCGGGAAGTAGAGCTTCGCGAGACGTACAAATAGCCCATGATGCCGTGCCTCGGCCCGAGTCAGTTCCAAATAAAAGGTCTTTAGCGGCCCAGGCTCCAAGCCCTCAGCCACCAACCCAAAGCGTTCACATCCGCGGGCCTCGACAATGCCAAAGACCAGCATTCGATCCATCAGTCGTTCGCTGCTTCGACCGCGCACGTGAGGGAGAAGTCCGCGTACATAGGGGTCCCGTTCATCCTTACGAAATGCTAATCCCCGCTCACTCATCAACTCATATACCTGCTTGAAGTGCGTGAGTTCTTCATGGGCTAAATCAACCATTGCGGCGACAAGCTCGGAACGGTCACGGTAGTGCATCGCCAAGTTCAAGGCATTCGCTGATGCCTTCCGCTCTGCAGCAGCATGATCGACAAGGAATTCGTCAAAATTGGCGAGGACGATGGGAAGCCAATCATCTGGCGTTGATGTTCGTAGACGTAACACGCCATAGAACATAACGCATTGACGGGTAGAGACGAATCCCTGAAGTTGAGATATCTTATAGCGCTGTGGATATTCGACTAGCAAAACTCGATGACCTTGCGGCCATCGCTGACATTTATAATCGTGAAGTCATTCACTCAACGGCTACATTGGATACCGATATTCAAAGTGAGGCGTACTGGGTGGACTGGCTTGCAGAGCATCCGCCCGATCGGTTTCCTGCGTTCGTAGCAACCTCAGATGACGATAAGACCGTTTTAGGGTGGTCAGCACTGAAACCATGGTCAACGCGTAAGGGATATAACCGCTGCGTAGAGGTGTCGGTCTATGTACATCACACGAGCCGCGGCGTTGGTCTGGGACGAACACTACTTCAGACCCTCATCGACGCAGGTATCGAACGCGGATATGGCTATTTAGCGGCACGCATCGGAGGTGCCAGTGCTGCGAGCCTCCATTTACATGCATCACTAGGCTTCGAACATGTGGGTACAATGCGCCGGGTTGGCGAAAAATTCGGGAACGTAGTGGATGTTGTTCTGATGGGGAAAATCCTATCGTGACGCATCCGAGCGATCTGGATGAACGTACATTGCTTGCGGATACGTCGATCACTCGTGGCCGTTCCGGCGGGCCGGGAGGTCAGCATCGCAACAAAGTAGAAACGCATATCACGATGTTACATCGCCCTACTGGTACGACCGCTAAGGCGGGAGAACGCCGCTCACAAGATGAAAACAAACGCGTAGCTCTGTTCCGTTTGCGGCTTGCACTAGCGCTCGCGGTACGCACCAAACGTTCGCAACAAAGCGCGCTTTGGACCGGACGACTCGCCAAGGGACGTTTACGTTGCAATTCAGCGCATCGTGATTTTCCATCGCTAATTGCCGAGGCGCTCGACTGGCTAGACCAATCCGACTGGGACGGTAAACATGCCGCCGCTCAGCTTGGACTATCAAGCAGCCAACTTGTGAAGTTCGTAAAGGCGTATCCCCCCGCATTCGTCCGTTGGAATGAAGAAAGAAGCACACGAGGACTTGGCCCCCTACGATAAATAAGCGACCACATCAGAGCGAGTTGTACTCAGCGAGACTCAGCTACTGCGCGCCGATGCGCGAAAAGGAACTCTATCGCTGCGCGCGCGAACCGTCCGTCATACACACCAGGGATATGCTTTCCATCTTGTATGGTCCAAAGCGCGACGTCATAACCGGAAGTACAATCACTCCAGTGCTCCACGGACGTTTCCGCTCCTGCGAGGTCAGAGTCGATATCAATGTTGGGAAGACTCTTCGACTCTCCACAGCCATTTTTCGCGGTCCAACGAGCTACAGTGTCGGACGCCGACGGATACGGCATGATGCTTTTTATCTTTCCGCCGTGATAATCGATCTCACTGTCATCGGTCCCATGCACCTGCAGAACAGCGAGTGGAGTATCGCTTATACAAGCGTCTTCATTGTAGAAAGTCGCCCCCGCAAGGCTCATCAAACCAGCGAATCGTTCTCCTGAGTCGCACGCCAGCCGATAACTCATAAACCCACCATTCGAGTGCCCCATCAAATAGATCCGTGCAGGGTCGATATTGAAGTACGTCTCCATCTCATCGATTAGGGAGTGGATGTACCCTACATCGTCAATATTTGTTTGGTCTCGATTGCAGCACGCCATGGTCGCATCCCAAAAATGATAGCCCTGAGAGTCGATTGTCCCATTCGGTCGGATCATCAAAAAACCCAATTCATCTACCAGCTGGGATAACCCGAAAAACATGTCCTGAAGCACTCCATCCACCTGGTATCCATGCAGAAGTACGATAAGAGGCCATGATGTATCAGCGCGGTATTGCTTCGGTACGATATACTCACACCACCGCTCTCCACCGATAAACTGCGGTGCCTTCGGGTATGTGGGAGGTAGGCTATCCATCGAATCGATCGACGCGCTATCCGGTTGAAGTGCACGCGATATATCGACGGCCTTACCACTGCCCGATGCATCTGTGGTCACCACCTCGGCTATTTCTGAAGGACTGCCTGCAATGTCAGCCTCACAAGCCGCTAGCAGACACATGAATGCGATACAGCCCCCCACCAGCATCCAAGCCCTACTATCCTTCGACGTATCGAGCCCAAGGCACATGATCCCCATCTCCTACTACCAACCCGTCAAGTATAGGACGCCCACCGACGGTTCTCCAACCATCCACAGTCTCCAATTTGGGTATACAATGCATCCGGCGAGTCGATGCGGACAACGATTGGGAAATCGCACGACATCAGATACCCTCCCATCTATGAATACATATCGAAGTGTAGCGTGCTGGCTCGTCCTAGCTCTCGTCGCATTGGCCTGTGAACCAAATGACACGCCAGGAATGGCAGACGGATTCGTGTCTGACATCACCAAATCGGATAGCTCGGCACCTAATACGGAAGATTCAGTCCAAGCGGAAGATATTGGGTCCCGCAATGACGACGTGCAAGACGCGCCGAAGTTCAACTGCAGCCCGTGCGCGACAGATGACGATTGCGGAAAAGGGCGTTGCGTAGAGATTGAGGGTGTATTTGTGTGCATGGATGCCTGTAACGACGATGCGCCCTGCCCCAAATACTTCACCTGCCAGAATGATGTGGCTCCCACCGGAGTGAAACCCGGCTATTGCTTTCCGATGAACGGTACCTGCGACTGTACGACTGAGACCCACGGTGAGATTCGGACCTGCTTTGCAGCCAACGAATTCGGTAGTTGCGGAGGCTTAGAGGAGTGTGTAGTGGCCGAGGGCTGGGTCGGTTGCGATGCACCATCACCTGCACCTGAGGACTGCAATGGCATAGACGATGATTGCGACGGAGTCACCGATAACATGACCGGCACACCACCGCTGTGCACGGTGAGTACCCCAGGCATTGGGACCTGCGTCCAGCCATCCATCTGTGCTGGTACCGATGGTTGGGTGTGTGACGCAGCCACGCCGTCAAGTGAACTTTGTGATGCGCTAGACAATGACTGTGACGGTGACACTGACGAGGATTTCAAACAGGGCGATACCTACCTACACCCACAGCACTGCGGCGCCTGTGACTCCAGCTGTGATGACATTGTGGTCGGTGGCGTCGCAGATTGCCAACTTGTCGGTGACACCCCAACCTGTGTGGTCGGGACCTGCGATACCGACCTTGTGCAGACCTCAGATACCGAATGTTCCGCGCCCGACGATGTACTGTGCGTGCCATGCCAGTCTACGAATGATTGTAGCCCTTCCACTACCTGCACGCTTATCGGCGGCAGTACGTTCTGTGTGCAATCGTGTGGTTCATCTACCGATTGCCCAGGAGGATTCGACTGCATCGATGGGCATTGCGTTCTTCCATCGGGAGCGTGCAGCGCACCTGGCAGCGGTTGCGATACCGATGCTCAATGTGATGACCTCAACGCATGCACCGTGGATGCGTGCGTCAATACTGCGTGCGAATACAGCAGCATCATTTGTGATGATGGTGACCCATGCACATTTGGAGAATATTGCACCGGGGGGTCATGTCTCGCAGCACTGGTCTTGAATTGCGATGACGGCATCACATGTACCTCCGATAGCTGCGCAGATGCAGGCTGCGTGCATACGGTCGATACAGGAGTGTGCCTCATCGACGATGAATGTCTGAGTGATGACACGACGCACCCCGTCTTCTCTTGCCTCGAATGTAACTCCGATATCGAACCACTGGCATGGAGTCCCGTGTCGGACGGCTCAGCGTGCGACATCGGAAACAACTGTACTGAAGGTGATACCTGCCAAGCGGGAAGCTGCATGCCGGGCCCCGTAATCGATTGCGATGACCAAAATCCATGCACTGACGACTACTGCGCCTACGGCTTCGGATGCGTACACCCTGCCAGTGCAAACGCAAGTGCATGTGATGACGGAGACCCATGTACGACATCGGATGCATGCCAACTGGGGCAATGCGGAGGTGATCTGGTACCTGGATGCACTTCAGGCGATACCTGCACCACATCCGCGACTTGTGATGATGGATTGCAATGCACGGCTGACACCTGCACCAATGGAGTGTGCACCTTCAATATCGCACCCGGTCATTGTGTTATTGAAAACGTATGCATTGATACCGGGTCCGTCGACCCGTCCGACCCGTGTGCCGTGTGCGCTCCTGACCTGTCCTCCACAGAGTATACGCCATTACCAAGCGGCGTGGCTTGCGACGATGGAACGATTCCTTGTGCAGGGACGGTGGATTGCCCCATCGTAGCATGCGCTACTGCAAGCTGTTCGGCAGGAAGCTGCATCTACAGCGCTATTCCAGCGTGCAATACAGGTGCGCCTTGTACTAGCGGCAGCGGATGTGATGATGGGCTGTCATGTACTGCCGATCTCTGTATCGCTGACACATGCACCCATACGACGTCGTCCGGCTGCGTTGTGGATGGCGGCTGCATAGCAGAGGGTGCGACTTCACCCGCAAATGAATGCCTAGCCTGCGTAAGCACCGTAGATCCCTTCGGATGGTCACCCACCGCCGGCGGCTGCGATGACAACAACGCATGTACCGCCAATGACCAATGCGCAGCAGGGGTATGTACTGGAGGCCAAGACGTTCTCTGCGACGATAACAATGTGTGCACTCTCGACCTATGTGACCCAACCGTCGGATGTATATTCCCTGCCACCGCTGGCCAGCTAGCATGCAACGACGACGATCCCTGCACGACCAACGATAGTTGTGGGGGCGGAGCCTGCGAAGGGGTCGCTGTCCCGGGTTGTATAACAGGCGCCGCATGCCCATTATCTGGGCCGTGCGATGATGGTCTCGCATGCACAGCAGACAGCTGTGTTGCCGGTACATGCACTGCACAATTAGCCACAGATCACTGCATCATCGACGGATCATGTATCGCATCCGGTGCGGCCAACCCTAGCAACCCGTGTCAGATATGTGCACCAGGAGCGGATACGAGTTCCTGGACGTCTCTGCCGCCAGGAATCATATGCAGCAACGGGGCTACTGCGTGTTCTATTGATAGCGACTGTCCGGTCCAGGCATGCAATACCGCAACCTGCGGGAACGGTATTTGCGCCTACCAGGCCAACGATGGCCCATGTGATGATTCCGATGTCTGCACCATCAATGATCAGTGCACAAATGGCGCATGTACCGGAGACGTTGCGTTGCCGTGCGTTGCGGGTAATACCTGCAGCAGCGATAGTGACTGTACGGATACTAATGCATGTACAGACGACCTCTGCCTGAACGGCATATGCTACTTCTTGGGGACCACCACAACTATTGGGCTGCCATGTGACGACGGAGATGCCTGCACGGAAAACACCACGTGCACAAATGGATTCTGCGGCGGAGGCACTAGCAAGACCTGTGATGATGCCAACATCTGCACCGACGACTTCTGCGACTCCAATGCTGGATGTGTTCATGCGCCTGCCGTAAATGTCACAAGCTGTAACGACGCGAACCCATGTACCAGTGGTGATACCTGTGGAAACGGTAGCTGTGCCGGAACTCTGATTGCAGGCTGTACCACTGGCTCCACAGGCTGTACTGCTGATTCGGACTGTAATGATAGCCTCAGCTGTACTGCGGATAGCTGCGTGGCGGGCACGTGCACATTTCAGTTGGATGCTACCGCCTGCCTAGTAAGCGGAATATGCTTCAGTACGGGCCAATATAATCCTTCAGACTCCTGTCTGGTGTGCGATACCAACGCATCTCAAGTGACATGGACCTCGATAAGTGACGGGGCACAATGTGGTGATGGAACCTACGCCTGTTCTACCGTTGCAGACTGCCCAGACGACGTGTGCCAAACCAGCAGCTGCATCGATTCCAAATGCAACTATACGACCTCCGTCTCGGGCACGGCTTGCTCGGATGGCAACGCGTGCACGCTGAACGACACCTGCGATAATGCCGGTGCATGTATCGGCACAAGCGCTCCGGTATGCAACACGAGTGGCACCTGCACCACCACCGTAGACTGCAACGACAACAATGCGTGTACTACAGACCTTTGCGAAGGTGGTCTGTGTATATTCGTTGGCAGCAGCACTAGTGATGGACTTAATTGCTCCGACGGCGATAGCTGCACAGATAGCGATACTTGCGTACAGGGCGTCTGTACGGGGACACCATCACCGGCATGCCAAACGGGCGGCGCATGCACCTCCGATGTAGGCTGTGATGATGGCCTCTCTTGCACTGACGATACATGCACCGGCGGCACCTGTACCTTCAAACTAAATGACGGCTGCCTAATCAATGGTGCTTGCGTAGCAGAAGATGACTACAACTCGGCAGATGCATGCGCACAGTGCCAGCCCAATGAATCACTCACAGAATGGACACTATTGACTGCGGGTACCCAGTGCGGAGACGGCTCGATTGCCTGCCCTAATTTCGGTCCGTGTGTCGCCGGAGTTTGTCAGATCGCAAGCTGCACTACATCGGGTTGCCAGTACGGTCCATCCGCTGGTGGTGAGAGCTGTGATGACGGGAATGCATGCACCACCTCGGAGGTCTGTTCGGGAGGCGCTTGTCTCGGTCAACCGATCGATGGATGCTTCACTGGTGCGAATTGCACCACAGATAGCAACTGCAACGACAGCAATGCATGTACGTCAAACCAATGTATCAATGGCACCTGTACCACCAATGTGACAGCGGGCTGCCTCATCGCCAACCAATGCGTTGCGGACGGGGCAACCAGTGGAGCCGGCTGCCTATCATGCGCACCCTCTACCTCGAAGCTCACATGGACCGCAGCGCCGAATGGCACGGTATGCGACGACGGGGATGCATGTACACCGACGGAAGCATGTTCCAACGGGACCTGTATCGGCACAAGCACCACATGTAATGATGGACTAGCGTGCACAACGGACGCATGCGACGGTCAGGGTGGATGCAACTTCGACTTGAACCCAGGCTTCTGTGTCATCGGGGGCACATGTATCTCGGCCGGAAGCGTAAGCCCGAGTAATGCATGCTTGGTATGCGATCCCACCCAGGACACCAATAATTGGTCAGCCCTGACCGCAAGCTGCGATGACGGCGACAATTGTACATTCAACGACACGTGTACAACATCCGGGTGTGCAGGGACGCCATACTCTTGTGATGATGGTCTCAGTTGTACGTCAGAATCCTGCAATGGAGCGGGGGGCTGCACCACTACCCTACTCAGTGGTTGCCTAATTGGAGGTGACTGTTATGCCGATGGGGACGTCAATCCATCGAACCCGTGTCAACAATGTGTCACCACAAGCGCCACAGACAGCTGGATAAGCCTACCTGATAACACCCCATGCAATGACGGCAGTGTATGCACCACAGGGGATACGTGTATCAACGGGGCCTGCCAAACCACTGCCTCGTGTACCGCAAGTGGGTTCTGTAGCGATTGCAATAGTTGCGCTTGCTCTAGCGGAACCTACGGACCGGATTGTGCAGAGATCTGTCCCGGAGGAGCAGATACACCATGCTCAAACCAAGGTCAGTGCGAAGGAGATGGCACATGCACATGCTTCAGCGGCTTTATTGGAGCAGATTGTAGTATTCGCTGCTCCATAACAACGGGCCCTGCTGCTGCCGATACGGATGGTGATGGTGTATGCGACAATGATGAGACGAATGATGCGGATGGCGATGGAGTCGTTGATGCTAGCGATAGCTGCCCGAATGGATGGGATGGTGCCGACGCTGATAGCGACGGCACACCAGATGCCTGTGACTCCACCCCTGGGGGCGGCAGTGCTATCAATATCGCGCAAGGTAATATCTGCGACAGCGGGACACTCGCGACCACCTGCGTAGTGTCTTCCAACAAATCGTTCAGCTCCAAGACCTCGCGTATTTCAGGCACAGGAAACCTCACCATCAATAGTGGGGTGAGCGTGAGCTGCTCAGGTGGGTTCTGCGCCATTGAGATAGACATGGACCAAGACGTCGCAATCGACGGTACAGTTCAGGGGTCGTCCGTCGCAATTGGAGGTAATACAGTCACCGTCAACGGAACAGTCTCCACCTCTGGAAAAGGGTACACCGCGAACCAGGGTCCAGGCACCGGACAACATTGTGCATCGACCCAGGGAGCCGGCGGTGGAGGCCATGCAGGTTACGGAGGCGGCTGTAACGGTAGTCTAACCAGTAGCAGCCGAGGCATGCCATACGGCAGCGGCCAAGATACCTATGAGTTTGGTAGCGGAGGCGCAACTCAGAATGTCTACGGAATGACCGGCGGCAGTGGAGGTGGACGCATCAGCATCTCTGCCACATCTCAAGTCACCATCAATGGTTCCATCACGTCTAATGGAGGGAATGGCAGTGGTGCGTCGAATATTTATGGCGGTGGAGGCGGTAGTGGCGGAAGCATACGCGTCGAAAGTCCAGGTATCTCGGGCATCGGTACGATTAGCGCCCAAGGTGGCAATGGTGGTCTTCGATTTGGTGGAGCGGGAGCTGGCGGTCGCATCAGCATGCTCTCGAGTAACTACAGCGCAGACTTTACGCTACAACTACAGCCTGGGTGTAATGGTTCCACCAATGGCTGTGCGTCCACGTATGCCGGGGCCGGTACGTTTTACCGAAGTGATACGGGCCGGCTAGGCTATTACGGTAATGGAGGCACTAGCGCACCCAGCCCGACCGTTTCCGGAACATTCGAAAAGATCGAAGCGCTAGATGGGGCCGTCATCTCAGCAGACCACTCAGTAGTTGCCAGTCAATCGGTCTCCATCGATTCGCAATCGACATTACAGGCCGGCTCGATACCTCTGATCGTCGACACGACCGAAATTACGATTGACGGAAACTTGGTGGGTGGTGAGGCCACCTCTGTATCTGCAGACATCGTGACAGTCGGCTCCCAAGGGGTTGCATCGTGCGCTTTATTCGACTGCACGTTGGCACTATTTGCTCAGCAGGTACTCACCATCAACGGCACCGTCCGTGGCTCAACACTCGAATTACGCGGTAATTCTTCGACCATAAGCGGCACGCTTGACGTCCAGGGGCGCGGTTTTGCGCCCAACTCAGGCCCTGGCGCAAAACCAGGCTGTGGATCGACTCAAGGCGCAGGTGGAGGCAGTCATGCGGGGGCCGGTGGTGGCTGCAATGGCGCCGTCACCGACGGCAGTGACGTCTACGGGCTACCGACCCGCCCGTGGACGTACGGCAGCGGCGGAACGAATCAA
>PKDL01000194.1 GCA_002863065.1 Pseudomonadota bacterium | reverse complement strand
GCACGTATTCCCATGACGCGCTCTGCCAATGGATTGTGCGCCGGGGATTCGGGATTTACGGCATCAACAATTTGCGGTACCTCCAATGACTTACCACCGATTGCGAGGCGCAGGGTGACTGCATCGTTGTTCACTTGCAATCGGGGCAGATGAGATATCTCACTCGCTCGTTCGCGTACTGAGCCGTGGCAATCTTCGCATCGTACCGTCACTGCACAGCTACCACGCAAGGTTGGATTCTCCGGGCCATGCGCATCACCCGCAGTGTGACAGTCTGCACAGTGCATACCTGCCGAAAAGTGCACATCCGGCGGTGTTTCGTCGTATCCATTGTCCGAGTTTTCGTCTGTGATATGTCCGTCCGCATCCAAGCCATACAGCGGTCGCCCTAGAGGGACGCGCGTATCTGGCTCATCGCTGCCCGCTCGACGTAATCCTTGGTAATTTAGTCCAATCGCTTCTGAGTAATGGTGGCAGGCGGCGCATTGGGTTGTATGCGGGCTCTTCGCAAGCGCATGGGTGACCGGATGCGACGGCGTGGTTTTATCGACCCACGGATCGTTACTTTTGGATAGGCCATCTTCATCGTAAGTCGAATGACAGGCAGAACAGCCTGATGAGCGATGCAGCCCGGGAGCATCCCCAGTGCCATAGCGGTCAAGGTGGCAGCTGCCACACGACTTGGCGAGTACATGGTCGACGACATTCGCGGCTGTTGGACCGAATTCTGGATCTGGACTCTTCGGGTCGATCGCTTGCGGGTTTAGACGCTCAAGTCCGATAAGAGCGCATTCTCCCGTTCCATCTGGGAGCATGTTCAGTGTTCCTACCGTATTTTGTCGACCTGCTAATGAACGTATTGGGTCGAACAATCCGCCAATATGGCGCATTGGTGAAGTTGTCATGCGTTCCACGGCGGTTGTGTGACAGCCGCCACCTTGGGCTGTCCCGCCACAGCCGTAGGCTACTACTCGAGGGTCACCCGGGTTGATGAAACGAAGGTATGCCGGATCAAGTGCATCAAGTTGCTGCGAGGACAATCCTCGAACGTCCGGGCCAGCAATATGTGATTCGTTGATATCGTATACCCATTGGCCATTACATTGAGGACCATCATCGGTGTAGATGACGATACCCGTGTCACAAACGAATGCTTTGCCCCCGTGGCAGTCCGTACATG
The DNA here is from genome assembly GCA_002863065.1 of Pseudomonadota bacterium. Lineage (GTDB taxonomy): Bacteria > Myxococcota_A > UBA9042. Next base: position 16,833 of record PKDL01000194.1, on the reverse strand, counting down.
AAACTGGTGACCATGGGTGTGATTCCTCGATGCCATTGGGTATCTGATTTTCGTCCAAAGGGCGATGGCATACCTCGCATGCGGAGCGGTGCAAGACCTTATACTCCACTTGGGTTTCGGCGCATGAGCAGAGGCAAAGGCTCAGAATAATCCATGTAGCTGAGGCACGCGTCACAGGTCGACCGAAAGACTCAGCAGTACACTGATTGATGCGGTGCGATTGCTGTTGTCTCTCACGGAGCACTCGAACCGGCCCATGACGCCGTCTAGCGCTGGAACATCTTCGGGTGCAGCCGGGGGAGCTCGCACGACGGGTATGGGATAGTTGGGCGCAAAGAGAAAGCCATCACCGACATAGAGCCGTGCTTTCACATTCAAGTCGGTGAGGACTTCACCGGCGTCGGACGTGAGTCGACACGTCATGTACATTGTTGCGCCTCCAGAAGGCTGCGGGTCTCCAATGCCAGTTACGCGAAGGTGGGGCATCGACCAATATCCACCCTGAAGTCCCCAAACCACATCAAAGGATTGTGTGTCGGCAATGTTTTCGAACGTCTCGTCCGTTACGTATCCAATCGAAAGATTCGGCTCACCTTCGATCACGACAGCGCCCGTGGTTGCACCAACATATATTTCCGGGTCAACCCACACCGTTATCACATCGGTGCAGCCGGCTATGCACAGAAGGGCGACGGCGAGATTTAATGTTGGTAAAGCGGCGGTACGACGGCGCATGTTAGTAGACTACCAGTGCAGGCAGCGTGCCTCCAGCGATCCGCTCGTATGATCGCCGCGATAGTAGGCTAGCTCAATTTGGGTCAATATCTGTACGGTGTGTGAAAGACGCGGATTTGAAGGAGTGATTGACGCGGATGATGAAAGGGCCCCCGAAAGTTGGCAATGCAGTATGGTTGCATACTCAATGCTTGGTTTGTGTGTCTTCGGGTGTGGAACTGGTTCATCACTCGACACTGTATCCGCTGGCGGTCCGTACATGTCCGACATCATCAGTGGAACACGTGACGGTGTAGATCCCATGCTCGCTGACTCGCAAGATGAACGTATTGCTGATCTGGAAGGTGGCGATACTATCGTCATGGACGGAGCTGAGTGGGAAATTTCCGATGCGTCCAACCCATCATTCAAGCCTTGTCTGGACTTTACCGGGACGCCGAATGTTGGCGGCACTGTATGGTACGATGGGCTTAAATCCGCCGTCGTAAGTGTGCAGGAAACGGCTGGCTGTCAGCGGACATACCTCCTGTCGACCGACGAAGAACTGATGGACGGGCTTCCCGAAAATCCACGCACTGTCGTAGAATCTGAGCCGCAGCCTACACTTCGTACCGGACATGCGCTCTTCGACGCACTATACGCTTTGGCTCTAAACGAGGTGGCGGAAAACTCAGTTGATGTCATAAGCGACGGCGGATTTAACAACGGCCAACCGGTAGCTTGTGGAGCCGAAGGATGCTTTGAAACTGGCCGTAAATGGACCTATGTGTGGACACGAGATACTGCATATTCCGTTGATCTCGGACTATCCGGGTTGTCGCCACTCAGGTCGCGTAACTCTCTACTGTTCAAAGTGTCTCCCCGTCGCGATGGAAGTGATACACAAATTGTCCAAGATACGGGCTCAGGCGGCAGTTGGCCGGTGTCTACAGACCGTGTCAGTTGGGTTTTAGGAGCGGCATCGACGCTGGCGCACCTGAGCGATGATGCCGCAGCGGCTTTTCTCGAAGTTGTACGAGATGCGATTATAAACACTGTGGAATACGATCGCCTGCATATATTTGACCCGGTACTGGGTCTATATCGCGGTGAGCAATCATTTCTTGATTGGCGTGAACAAAGCTACCCGGTATGGACCGCCGACAATGTCGCCGATATTGCAATGTCCAACTCACTATCAACGAACGTGTTGCATTTCCGGGCTCTGCGAATGGCATCCGATGTGTCAACGGATTCGCTGCAAGCGGCTCAATTTGATGAGTGGGCCACGTCGCTTCGCGAAGCTATCAATGATCGGCTCTGGCTGGCTGAAGATGGTCTATATTCGACGTATATTACGACTGCTTTAGACCCACGCCCGGCTCATCGATACGATTTATTGGGTTTATCCTTAGCGGTATTGAGCGATATTGCGACTCCTGAGCAAATGCGCTCGGTGCTCGAAAAGTACCCGCATTACGGCCCTGGTGCACCGGTACTTTGGCCGCAGCAGCAAGACATCCCGATTTACCATAATCGCGGTGAATGGCCGTTTGTTACCGCGTATTGGCTACGAGCGGCCGCCAAAGTAAGAAACGATGCAGTTGCCGCGCGCATGATGTCCGCGCTTGTACGAGGGGCAGCACTTAATCTCTCCAATATGGAGAATTTCGAAGCGAGTTCCGGCGCCAATTATCAAGCGGAGGGTGCGACCTCTGGACCCATCGTCAATAGCCAGCGACAGCTATGGTCCGTTGCGGGGTATCTATCTATGGTGCAGCACACCCTGTTTGGCGTGCATGTACGTTATCGCTTTGACACAAAGACACGCGAGTTGGCGGTGTCTCCGTATCTTCCGCGCACCATACGCCGAACATGGTTTTCCGGTGCGGATACACTCGTGTTAAATGACATGCCTATTGGCGGCAAGCGCGTGACGGTCGTGCTGCAGCTACCGGACGATGCGGGCCAAGGTGGTGGAGCATATACCGTTGAATCGGTGGCATTAGATGGCGTCCTGCTGGATGGAGACGTGTTATCACTCGACGAACTGCCCACTGCCTCGCGGTTAGATGTCACCCTCGCAATCGACCCCATGGAGTCGGAGGCAAATATTCGTACAACAACCGATGACGACTTCCGGCAAGTGTTTGGACCGTTTACTCCGGTCCTATCATCGGTGGTGTCGGACTCAGCTGGGATTCGTCTCGAACTTGCTCCCGCGGCTGATTCTCACGATGACATTTTGTACTCGATATACCGAGATGGAGACCTGGTGGGCGATGATATCCCGGGTAGCAGCACGACCTGGGTGGATACTGACGTCGATGTAGATTCGGAAAAGGGGATCTGCTACACAATTGAGGCTCGCTTCAAGGTGAGCGGGAATCGCTCACAGCGCGCAAAGCCACAATGTTACTGGGGAGTGAATTACGAGCTCATTCAGGTGCGCACTGCGACCGAATTACAGGCGGTCGGCGGTGAACTTGTCGATAATCACGGCCGCTTTCACTACCAGAACTGGGGACAACCGGGTCATAGCCTGACTGCGAAGGGTCTCGTGGCCCAATCGACCGGGCGCCATTTACTTCAAGTGGTGTACGGCAACGGTTCTGGGCCAATCAATACTGGGATTACCTGTGCTGTAAAACGCATACGTGTGTTTGAGTCGGTATCGGGTAATCCAGTAAGCGAGGGTACGCTCGCAATGCCGCAGTTGGCGACATGGAACCGCTGGGAGGATTCTACTGTCGTTGCTGTGGAACTCGTCTCCGGCGTGAGTTATGACATCGTCATAGACTCAGATTCGGATGTATCTAACATGTCAGAACGGGCCCACTTTGAGACATATACTGCGGGCGAAGGTGGGATAGGTGGTGCCTGGAACTACGTGAATATCGCCGAAATCAAGTTACTTCCATGGTAGAAGGCACGACCCATACCGATGCAGACCCAAGGTGGCTTCAGGACTTTGCGGAACGGACGAAGCGGTATTGGACTGATGATCGGCTGGCAGCACTTATAGGCCAGAGGCGTCCGGCTATTCTGCCCTCTGAAGCACCTCTTTTGCTTAGATGCCTGGGTTTACTGCATCGCGACGGTTCAATGCCACCTGATCGGGTTCGAAAGTACCGGCAAATAAACCACATGGTCGCGTTATTACAACCGACGCTTCGTGAGCTGATGGCGCGTGCGGACACGGTTCGATTATTGGATGCTGCATGTGGTCGTTCCTATCTCTCCACGTTGGTGGCATGGATGTTTAAGCATCGCTATCAGTATCCAGCTGAGATATTGGGTGTTGATTTCTCCTCTGACCTCGTTGGCGTCAGCGCAGATCGTGCAGCCCGTATTGGTTTAGCCGACGTATTCAAAACCTTCGTATCCCCTTTGCATACTTTGGACGTCTACGGCTTGGAGAACGACCTTCGGGACGCCGGCCTCGCCTCAGGGGCTTTTAGCGTTGCATGCATGTGATACCGCGACGGACGATGCAATCCTGCTTGGTGTGTCACTCGGCGTCGATGTCTTGGCAGTGGTCCCGTGCTGTCAAGCCGAGCTGTCGTCCCATTGGGCGCAGATACACACAGATTCAACGGATGCATTTGGTCCCGTTCGAGGCGTTCCACATCTCCGGCGAGTCACTGCGGCTCATGTGACTGATTCGATGCGAGTGCTATTGCTACGGGCGTGTGGATACGACGCGAATGCGATTGAATTCGTGCCCATGGAGCATACGCCCAAAAACACCTTGATTCGAGCAACGCTATCAGGAGCTTGGAACCAAGATGCGTGGCAGGAATATTCTGCGCTTGTTGATGCTACCGGTGGTGCTGGGCTCGGTCTCGCGGAGCGGTTGATGAAAACAATGGATCGGACGTAGGGCGGCGCCACGACGACCAGACTATGGAGACATTATGATGACTTTTCCTGAATACGATGCGCTAGACGCAATTGGCATCGCTCAGTTGATACGTGAGGGTCAGGTAAGCCCTGGTGAGGTACTTCAGGCTGCAATCGAGCGTATAGAGCGCTTAAATCCGTCGCTGAATGCAGTCGTTGAACGTACCTTCGAACGCGCGCGTACACGGCTTCCATCATTGGCGGATGGTCCCCTCTATGGCGTACCGTTTTTGCTCAAGGACCTAAAGTTGCAGCTCTCTGGGACGGTGACCACCAATAGCACCAAGCTTAGTTCGGGGAAAGTGGCTACGGAATCTAGTGTTTTAGCCCAGCGCTATGAAGCAGCCGGACTTCAGATCTTGGGCAAGACCAATACCCCGGAGTTTGGGATCATGGGGATTACCGAGTCTGTACTGCGCGGCCCATGTCGTAACCCTTGGGACCTGGAGCATACCCCTGGGGGAAGCTCAGGAGGTGCTGCGGCCGCTGTCGCTTCTAGAATGGTACCGGCCGCACATGCTGGAGACGGTGGCGGTTCAATTCGAATTCCGGCATCGCATTGCGGGTTGTTCGGTCTCAAGCCCACCAGAGGTCGTGTGACGATGGCTCCATTTTATGGTGAGGCTTGGGGAGGTTTTGTGCAGGAGCATGTAGTCTGCCGTAGCGTTCGGGATAGCGCACTCTTTTTAGATGTGGTGGATGGACCGATGCGTGGTGAGCCGTATGCAGCACCTTATAAACTACGGCCCTGGAGTGAGGAGGTCGCCCAAGACCCTCAGCCGTTGAATATCGCGTTTTCTCGCGAGACGCTCTATGCGGGTGAGACACATCCCGATTGCAGCGCTGCACTTGAGGATGCCTTGCTGCTTCTCACCGACCTCGGTCATACCGTGACGGAGGCATGTCCGGCCTATCCGAAAGATGATATGGTAAGGGCATACTTTCTTACCGTTGCGGCAGGTACGGCTCGTTTCGTGGAGACGACATCAGCAGCCGCTGGGTGTGCACCAAAGTTCTCAGATTACGAGCCCGCTACCTGGTTACTTGCATTGATCGGGTGGAAAACCAGTGCTCCTGAGCTTCTTCAAGCTCAAGTAGTGATGCAAAGAGCCGCTCGCGATGTCGCGGAGTTCTTCGACGCTTACGATGTATTTGTTACGCCTACGACCGCACGTCCCGCGGCACGAATTGGAGAGCTTGCGGTCAGCCCAGCTGAGTATCGTCAAGTCGCAGTATTACGCCATTTGGCCTTCAAGCCGGTTCTAGATTATGCCTTGAGCAAGATGGCAACGGGTAAGTTGGCCTATACGCCGAACACTCAGCTATTTAATCAGACAGGCCAGCCTGCGATGTCGGTACCACTATATTGGAATGGCGACGGTATACCTGTGGGCACTCAATTTGCGGGACGCTTCGGAGATGAAGCCACGTTATTCAGCTTGGCATCACAACTGGAAAAGGCCCGTCCTTGGGCGCAACGCCTTCCAACGAATCCGAATTAATAACGAGGAATGAGATTGACCAACTGGTCATAGAATCCATCACGGGTGGCTATATTTCGCGCGATGAGGTCTTCTGCCTGCTTTATTGCCTGTTCCACCGTAGCTTTCATGATGTCGTACTCCAGGATCCCCTCTTTCAGTCTGCCATTGATGGAAAAGGTGGGAGTCGCCTGTACACCAGCCATGGCGGCCACTTTCAGGTCATGTTCAACTTTGGACTCATTCGTGCCCGCCTTTTGCTGGGCATCAAAGATGTCTACGTTGAGGCCGATGTCGACCATGTAGCTCCGGATGTCGTCCTCACTAATCGCTTGTTGATTTTGGTACATTTTGTCGTGGAGGGCCCAGAACTTGCCCTGGCTTTGAGCAAACGCTGCCGCTTGTGCCGCGAAACGCGCGTTTTTGTGGAAGTGCATAGGATGGTGGCGAAACCCGAACCCGATCTTTCCGGGAAAGTCATCCATGAGTTGTTGGGCCAGTCCCTCCGCCTTCGCGCAATGGCTGCATTCGAAATCACTGAACACAATGATAGACACCAAGGGGTCGTCGGCCCCTTTCATTGGGGTCCCTTCCCTTGGAACGCGAACCAGCGCATCGAGGCTTTCATCGTGACGGTCATCGGTGCGTGCATTTCGCTTAAAGTTAGATTCAGTAATGCGTCCCCGTGCGGCAAAAAGGTTGAGGTCTTCCGATTTCATCAAATCATTGACGCGTTCGATTTCACCTTCGATGACATGTTTAAATGAGCTGAATGGCATGGCCCCCATGTACCGTCGGCCGTTGATCAGCATCGTCGGCGTGGCTGTCGCGCCGGCCCGGCCGGAGATAATCGTGTCAGCTTGCACGATATAATCGAGTTCCTTGTCAGCGAAATCGGCTGTGAACTTGTCCATATCCAAGCCTAGTCTCGCCGCGATTCGGTTGTACATACTCGCGTCCAAGGTCTGCCCCACATCGTATAATGCGTCGTGATATTCCCAGAACTTTCCTTGCCGATTTGCTGCTAACGCAGCTTTTGCAGCAGGAATTGCTTGGTCATGAGTATCGATGGGGAGGTTGCGAAACGTCACCGAAATATCCGTTGGATAGTTTTTTCGGATCTCTTGGATCAGGGGTACGGTTTGGGCGGAATATGGGCACTGAAAATCTCCATACACCATGATGGCAACGCGTGCGGTCTTGGGGTCGCCGAGGGTGGGCGTTTTAGCACTGAAGCCATACACCATATTGGGGATATATTTTGCGACCTCGGGCGGAATGAGTTTGTTGGGGTCGTCATCTTCCGCTTCCGGCGTTGGCTCGAATGCAACCGGTTCTTCTGGCGGAAGCGGTTGGGAGGGGGCTGGCTTGACTACTACTGCACTCGGTGGAGCGGCTGCCGGAGCAGTAACGGCTCCTGACGTGGTAGTGCTCACACCGGAAGGTGTAGATGGACATACCAGGTCGGCTATAGCTACCTGCCATTCTCGATCTTTCTCGCTCATACCGATGTCTTTTCCGGCGTAGTAACCGAGACCGGCTCCTACGCAACCGACCGATAAGACCAAGGCAATGAGAACGAGGTCGTCCTTCATGGTGATTCGACTCCTGATAACGGGGTTGTGTTTGGTTTCCTCACGTTTGCTCCCGATGGTATCGATAGGAACGTGATGCGCCAAGTCGTGGCATACCACCAGTCGGACGGCTCACGGTGCAATTGAGAATCTGACGCCGGCATTTTTCAGATACCGCTCAATTTTCATGCGTGATGTCGTAGGACTGATCTGTAGTGTCGCCGCCTTTGTATCTAGGCGGATGAGGTCCACTGTCCTAACGGCACGTTTAGTTTTTAGCGTTCGAATTAACGTGTCGAGCGCTGTTATTGATAGGCCTGCCAGTCTTACTTGCAGATAGCGCGATGATACAGCTGACTTGTGTGTGAGCTTCGGTAAGCGTCGTATCAGGTCACTGAGTACTAACCGGGAGGCGCTTTCTCCAGCGGAACGGGCTGATGTAGCAAAGCCTGAAGCTTTTGCAGCCATGAAGTCCAGTGTTTTTTCTGTGATGAGGTCTACGGCGGTGATGGTTGCGCTGATGTCTTGGCGCTGTAGCCCAATCGACTTGGTGAGTGCATCCGTCTTCGTTGCTTGCCTTTGTACCACCCCGTAAACGACTCGGTCGGCACCAATCGCATTCCCCAAGTTGATCGCATCCTGTCGCCCGAGGTTTGGCTTGTGATAAGTGGAATGTAGCGGGTCAGTAAGTTGTGAGCAGTCAGAGATGACTTTTAGGCCACTCCGCCTCAAGTGAGCCGCTAGTACCTCCGTGATAGGTAGGTCCGGGCGTTTTTTTGAACATTTCCACCAGATCAATGGCGAGGAACCGGTATCCGACTCGGTGATCACCAGTACGACTGTAGGCGTGGCTCCAAGCGCCGATAGCGACACGGTCATTGCGACGAGCATAGTCAATGCACGCCATTTCATTTTACATCATCCGGTGTCGGGTTCGCGGATGGCTTAGCTGGCGATGTGGCTGTTCCACCGTCTGGTGTTAGCACGGACTGTGGTTTCACTGATTCCGATTCCTCTGGAACCTCCCACAACAAAAAGGGCGCATGGCCAGTACCTTTGTAATGTTTGCCCTTCGGTTGCTTTACTTTGATCCGTGCGTATAGGTCGCCGTCGGGCTTGTCGACGTCAAAAGGTGCCCAGACACGCTCCCTAAATGGGGGCTGGCTGAGTCGCCGCAAGATGGATACCCAGTAGCGGCGTGAGAGAACTCGAGTAGGACGACGCTCGCACATTTTTAGACCGGGATTATCTGATGTTGCTTTTTTTCGTACGTGCAATCGGTAGCCAGGGCCTGTCATGGGTCCCGCCATGCTGGTGGGCACGCGGAATGCGTGACCTGCTTTGATCTCTGCGGCAATCCAGAGTCCATTCCAGACGACTCGATAGTACCCGGCGAGTATTTGGACTGCTCCATTTTGGTGGCGTTCGGTACGGAAGTTACTGCCGACCGGGAGCCCAGCTCCGTCGCCTACCGGCAGAGCGATTTCGAACGATGCGTCCCATGTCCGGCAGAGGTCCGTTGGCTGTGCTTCATCACTATCGGTTTCCAAAAGGGCCAGGCCCATCGGGATGGTCGTGATATGTCCGTCCAATACGAATAGGCGCGCTCGGTTCTCAGCTTGGCGCTCATTACCTACCTCGATGCGATACCAGCCCTCGGGCAACTGGATTTTCTGGGCTGTAGAATAGCCCTCGGCTTTGCCGGTCAGTTTCCCACGATCGTCGTACACCCAAATACGTGGTGAGACGTACGCTGGATATCGCTTTTTCAGTGCTTTCGTCATTAGTTCCGGCGCAAATAACACCCCATCTGCCATCGCCATTGATGGGGAAAGACCTGCGATTAGCATGGTCGCAGCTACGACTAGGAAGCTGAGTTGTGCCAACCTGGGTGGAAAACGAGTAAAAGGCTGTGTCATACGGCGTCTATATCCAGTGTATCTGCGTCATCGATGCTCACATACCCTATTCTTGGATTTACGACTAGCGCCTCTTGTCGAGGAGAACTCGTATGCGCGGGTATCTATTCCATAGTTCGGGGCGTAGGCGTTGAAATGTGGTGTGGAGTCAGGCTTGAAGTCAAAGGGTAGGGCGTACCTGGAGCCTAGGCCGCTTGGCGAAAGCACTGGCAGGCTATCGATTATAGTTTGGGGCCTCTGCAGTAATGATGACATCATGTACGTGGCTTTCTGCGAGGCCGGCCCCGGTTATTCGTACGAATCCAGCCGAATGCAGGGCATCTATATCTCGTGAGCCTGTGTATCCCATACCGGAGCGAACTCCTCCCGCTAGCTGAAAGAGACTGTCAGATACCGGCCCTTTATACGGAACACGACCCTCGATCCCTTCTGGCACAAGTTTTCTGTCGTCCGCATCTGACTGAAAGTATCTGTCTTTGCTTCCTTTTTTCATTGCTCCAATGCTTCCCATGCCCCGGTAGACCTTGTAACTCCGTCCTTGATACAGGATGACTTCACCGGGTGCCTCATCGGTACCTGCAAACAAGCTACCGACCATGACGGTTTGTGCACCGGCCGCTAATGCCTTGACTGCATCGCCGGAGAACTTGATACCTCCATCTGCGATGATTGGCCGCCCGAACTCTTTTGCTGCCGCTGCACAGTCCATAATGGCGGTGAGCTGCGGTACACCGGTACCGGCAACTACGCGCGTAGTGCATATGCTGCCTGGCCCAATGCCCACCTTTACACAGTCAGCGCCGGCTTCAAATAGCGCTTTTGTTGCGGCGCCGGTTGCGACATTTCCTGCGACCACTTGCGCATCTGGCCATCGCTGCTTCACTTTACGGACCTGGTCGATCACACCTCGCGAGTGTCCATGTGCTGTGTCGATAACGAGCAGATCACAACCTTGCGCTAATAAGAGGGATGCCCGTTCTATCTCATGGTCTCCCACACCCATCGCTGCCGCTGCCCGTAACCTCCCTCGTTCATCCTTTACCGCATTGGGAAAGTCTCGGACTTTGTCGATATCCCGGACGGTCACAAGGCCGGCGAGCGAGCCATCAGCATCGACGAGAAGTAACTTTTCAATCCGATGTTCGAATAGTTTACGTTTGGCGTCATCATGACTCGTACCGCGGGGAGCCGTCACAAGCTCTTGCGTCATTCGCTCACGGACCAAGCAGTTGGACTCCAAAGGAAAGCGGAGGTCCCGGCTGGTGAGAATACCAACGACTTTCTGTGTGCCGTCCTCGACTACTGGGAGACCGGAAATTCCGTGTTGTATCATCAGCTGGCGGGCTTCTGAGATCGAAGCATCGGGTGAGACAGTAATCGGATTTTCGATGAAGCGAGACTCGGACCGCTTAACTCGACGCACAACTGCAGCTTGGTCTTCTGGTGACAGGTTTTTATGAATTACCCCAAGTCCACCTTCTCTCGCCATGGCAATCGCCATACGAGCTTCGGTTACCGAGTCCATCGCAGACGACATAAATGGGATATTCAGGTGGATACCGTTGGTTACCCGTGTCTTCAACGAGACGTCCTTCGGGAGAACTTCGCTGTATGCAGGCTCAAGAAGGACATCATCAAATGTGAGAGCATCGCGGAATCGGCTCATCATAGCTCCGTGGAGAGTAGTTACCTGAGAAACCTATTGGATGGCGCGGAGGATATAGGGGAGTCGTAATACCGGCAAGCGCAACTCACTATTGTGAACGCTAACAGTCCTTTGCACAGACGCGTTGCCCACCCGTTCGACACAAGTACTAGTCTTCCGGTTCTATGTCGGGTACCTCGGGTTCCTTGTCAGATGTATCGGGTACCGTGGAATTATCGGATGGCGTATCTGGAGGCTTTGGGGATGATGTCTCAGGTTCAGTCGGCGCTTCAGGCGTCTTCATGTTGTCATCGGGCGAGGGTGCGGGGGGTGCACTTTGGCTCTCTTTCGTTTGTGGTGCTGGCTTAGGCTCCGTACCTAGCTGCTTTTGGCTTGACGCCGATTTCGATGGCGAGGGGGCGCTGGTCTTTGGCGTATCGGCCGCTGTTTCAGCTTTTTTACTTGGCTTGCCGTTGGCCGGTTGTGGTTTTGCTATTTCGTCGATGACAAACCATCCATCAACAAGCGCTTTCACGCGTGTGAGGAGTCGAGAATCGGCGGCTAAAGTCACCTTGATTTTCTTCGGATGATTATCCTGTACGGCGACAGCTCCAGAAATGTTAAACCCACGGCGTGAGCGTCCAATAGTGAGGATAACCACATCTTCCGTTGATAACACTCGCTTGATATCCGCGACAGCAGATTGAATCTTCCCCTCGTCTTTTGGCCATCGCTTTTTATTGATGAGTTTGAGTGCTCGGTCCACGGTGCTTCTGCCCGCGACTGGCTTTAGCGTAATACTGAGGTTGGTTGGCTGATTTGCACGGACTGTTACGAACTGTCCCGTGCTGTAAAACCCATCACGTTTCAATCGAATCAGATGACTGCCCACCGGGATATCCGGTAGGTTTAGCGGTGTGTAGCCTACCAAGTCATCATTCCGATAGACCTCGACGCCTTTCCGTTTTGACGAAATGAAAATTGCACCTGTTTCTCTGCTACTCCATTCGGAGCGGAGTTCACGAAAAAGGTCACGTACGGCGTTTTGTCCGAGAAAATCAGACTCGGTGAGGTCGGGGCGAAGGTGCATGGCTACACTCAGATAATCAGCGGCCAATCTTCTGTCGTCATCCTTCAGCCTAGTAGCGGCCATCGCGAGGTGGACATCCGTTAGCTCTTCCAATGATGCCTCAGCGAGTGCACCGCGAAATGCAAGCAGAGCCCTATTGAACGCTAACTCATGGATTTCGGCTCGGGCGAGATTGTGATCTGTTGCCATCGCTTTCCGAGATGCTTCCAGCTGACTACGGGCATCAGTAAGTGCGGTTGGGTCGAATAAAGGGCTGTGCTGATACCGTTTGCTACCATTCGCCACCAACTGTGCTCGGATCAGGCGGTCGATGAGCGCAATTTGTTGTGAGCTTTTGGCCTTAGCTGGTGCAGTCAGCAGGGTGAGTTTTCTGGGGGCAGGTTCTGCGCTGACCATATCGACGCATAGGAAGAGCATCATAATGGCGACGCAACGAGCGATGGCTCGAGTGTTTTTCATGGTGTGATCTCCCATCCATGCATCATGCCGTAATGGCTTATAGTGAAGTCCCAGCGAAGGGGGTCATTGGGACTTCGTCTCGCAAACCACCGGGTGACATCTTCAGATAATTTCCAATCCACAGTAGCCCGAGTAGATATCCGGTACCGCCGTACAAATTTCAAGAGGTGCACGTCCAGCGGGATTTTCAGGTCTTTGGGAGACACATCTGTCCATAGTCCGAGGTCTGGTCCATCGGTCCGTACCATCCAGCGCATGAAGAGGTTGAGTCGTTTGCATGCACTTCCATCTGCTGGCCGAGCAGTGAGCGAACGCACGCCGCGGGTTGCGGGCAATCCTGTTCTGATGCGGTCCGAGAATCGTGTTAGTGAGCCTGCGAGATCACCCGGAGCATAGCCTTGGTAGAATACGTTACCAAGGCTGCCGTATTGGGACTGGAGCGTTCGTATCTTCTCTATAACATCGGCCAGATCGGGTCCGCGGATCCATCGGTGGGCTGGCCAACCTAAGGTGTCTGGTGCATCCAGATGTGCAATCACGCGTTCTACGCTTCTGCGTATCGCAACGACATTGCCGAGTGCTAAGCCTGCCGCCACAAATGCAATGAGTTCCTGACGTTCACGAGTCACGTCTAATGGCACGAAAGCCAACGGGTCAGCATCACGGCGCTGAGGGGTTTCAATGCGTGTTCTCAGTGCATCAAGTTCAAACCGAGTCGGTGGGCGCCGTCCTTTCATTCAGTCTCCCTCGCTCGCATGTCCGGGGCTGTGTCCGCTGAGGCCTTGGGAGCCAGTTCCGCCGACCCACCAGTCGCACGTGCTTTCGCGTGCTGTGACCGAAGTTCTGACATCCATGTTCTTATCCGTGATTCGTAGCCATTGTCGGTCGGATGATAGAACTGCGCCCCTTTCAATCGGTCGGGAAGGTACTGTGCCTCAACATAGCCGCCATAGTCATGTGGATATCGATAGCCATCGCCATTCCCCATATCTGCCATCAGTTGCGTAGGTGCATTTTTTAGTGGGTTGGGAACGTCCAGGGAGCCTGTCTCACGCACTGCGCTTAGCGCTTTCTTAAGCCCAGCATATGCCGCATTCGATTTCGGGCAGGTCGCCAGAAAGGTGACCACTTGTGCCATAAGAAGCTGTCCTTCCGGCATTCCAACCGTTTCAAAGCCCTGTGCCGCAGCCGCTGCTACCTGAATACCCCGCGGGTCAGCGTTTCCCACGTCCTCGGACGCAAAGATGACTAGTCGCCGGAGGATAAAACGTGGGTTTTCGCCTGCTTCTAGCAAACGCGCTAAATAGTATAGAGCCGCATCAGGGTCGGAGCCCCGCATACTTTTAATAAAAGCAGAGATTACATCGTAATGGGCATCACCGGATTTATCATGCCGCAGTCCACCAGTGTGCCGAACACGGCGCACCGCGTCTTTCGTGACCCGGTCATTACCCGCATCATCTATGGATGCCTCTAGCAGATTTAGCGCGCGGCGGCCGTCACCGTCCGCATACTCTGCGATCATGTCCAACGCGTCCTCATCAATTTGTAGCTGTCCACCGAAACCACGAGGCATGGGTGCTTGGAGTGCTCGTCTCAAGATCAAGGCAATTTCATCGGTTGTTAGCGGCTCCAGGCGTATAATTCGCAGCCGTGAGCGCAGCGCCGCGTTCACTTCAAACGATGGGTTTTCCGTGGTCGCACCGATTAGCACCACCGTACCGTTTTCAACGTGAGGAAGAAACGCATCCTGCTGCGCTTTGTTAAAGCGGTGTATTTCATCGACGAATAGCACGGTGCGGTCTCCCGACATCTTGAGTCTGTGTCGTGCTTCATCGACGATACGTCGTACATCCTTCACCCCACTGAGTACCGCGGAAAGGGGCGCAAATTTGTGCCGCGAGTGGCGAGCGATGAGCGTGGCTAGAGTTGTCTTACCTGTACCCGGGGGGCCCCAAAACAATAAGGAGGGAAGGCGGTCTGCGGTGATCGCTCGTCGAAGAAATGATTCAGGCCCAATAGCCTTGGTCTGCCCAACTACGTCATCGAGCGATTTTGGTCGCATTCGCTCTGCCAACGGTGCGCATTCCATAAGCAGTCCATCCGCTGCGTGATCGAAGAGGTCCATGTATGCAACGTACCAATGTAGCAGCACATGGCAACTCGACAGATAAACTGGATATAAGTGCGTCGCTAGCTCAACGAAGCCCATTCTATAATACTCTGTAATTATTGAGAAACTGAAATGAGGCGATCTGTGGATAGTCATTTTCTGGCGTCGCGAGCAAGGGCCGAGTAGCTTCCGGTTTGTCAATGTTTTGGCCCGCGCGAGCACTGTGGCCGCTCGTCTTGCTATCTGCTTGCGCTGATAGTGAGCGGGTCGAGGTGCGTCCGCCGCCCATAGGTGAGCTCCCCGATCCTATGGTAGCGGCGCGGCCACCTACTTATCGACCTGACCCTTCGGGTAGGCCATCTTCGCTGAATTCGTACTTCGATTCGGCCTACCAACACGTGCGTCCAATGGATATTGAAGCCGAGGATATGGAGGAGCCCCCACCGCCGCACCATTCTACATTCATTGACGGTTATCCCATTGACGCGATGGATTCGATCGTAGGGGACGTCAAGCCCACCGCAGTTTCGGCAGCGGTTCATGAGATATACCGGAGGTCAGCGGGAGGCTACATCTGGAATGATGGTCGCCGGCTGACCACCGCTGCCAGACGCTTAGTATGGCTACTAGAGACGGTTCGAGAGCATGGGATTGAGCCACGCCTACTCGATGCCAGGGGTACTCTGACGTTGATCGATTCGTTGGTTTGGGTACGTTCGCTTATTGAAGCAAGTGATGCCACTGCATCGGATTACACATCGCTCATTGAACTCCGAGGACTCTTGCTTTCACGCCTTGACGTCAGACTCACGGGGTGCGCCCTTATGTTAGCGCGTTTATTCGGTCACACGGAGGCGGGGGGGATTGAACTTGCCTCCGTACTGCCAGGCTCTGACGCCTTAGACGATTGGGTCTATGGTCTGCTGCCATGGTTTCCGCAATATCATCGGTTATCTGATGCCTTAGACCGTTATCGACGTATGGCGCGCTGGACGGTAGTAAAAGCTCCTGGCAGACGTCGGATTCAGGAAGGCAGCCGCGTACGCTTTGAGGACATATCTTGGAAGCTTGGTGATGAGCATGACGATTTGATCCTAGTACGGGAGAGGCTAGCCCAAGAAGAGTTCCTACTGACGGGTCACCTGTACAACCCGATTTTTGATGCAGAGCTGGAAGCGGCAGTGAGTGCGTTTCAGTACTCACGTGGATTGGGCGTCAACGGTGTGGTGGATAACGAAACCGCTAATGCGCTGAACGTACCGCGTCGCCAACTAATTTCCGACATTCGGGATGCAATGACCTATTGGCGTTCGGCAAAAATTAGGTCTGAACGTACATTTCTCGTTGTCAATATCCCTGAATTTACGGTGGAACTATATGCAGATCGTCGCCGGCTACGCCGATCCAAAGCAGTGGTTGGTTATGCCTATGGCTCCGGTGGTGGGCGGACAAAATTATTCCATTCATCCATCCGGCGGGTGGTTATCAATCCCGGTTGGACTCCTTCCAACCGTCTGATTGAAAATGAACTCAAGCCCAAAGAACAGTCCAATCCGGGTTGGCTCAAACGCCGTGGTTTTCAGTGGTTCAAGCGCAAGGATGGTCGGATTGGGTTATTCCAGCAGCCGGGGGAGAAAAATGCGCTGGGGCGGTTTATTGTGCATGGTGGGGGCTCTCAGCCTGGTTCCTAGCCTGTACCAACCTGTGATCAGCCAGCCTGGGGTTCTTAGCCTGACTGCAAAAAGGCCAGCCTGAGGTTCTTAACAGTCGAGGTTCTTAACACCCGTCACCGACTGTACGCGCCGGAGGCAGCAAGAGATTTTCTGCGTGCTGGCACAGACCCTGTAACTCTGCGTCTAGGGAAGCACTACCAGTACATGCACATATGCACGTACAAGCTCACAGCTGTATTGCCTTATTGGTATCAATTCTGTA
>PKDL01000075.1 GCA_002863065.1 Pseudomonadota bacterium | reverse complement strand
CACAACCATATCGCCCATAACGTTTAGTGCTTCATTGATCCATGGGTCGGTTTGAATCGTTTTCGACCACTCCTTCAGGGTTTTCCGTTCCGAGTCTGAGTAGTCTCCAGCGTAGAGGCTAGGCTCCGCAGTAAACAGTGTTTCGCTGTCTTCGGGCATTTGGAGCGCTTTTAGCGCAGCATCATCGGCTTTGCGTCTTGCTTGCCATCGTTTGAGCGAGAGAGGATATACTGAGTTATCAACCTGGCGTTTCAGCACGGCAACTCGCTGGTCCACAAGCGTCAGTGCAGTATCATTTTTTACCCGCTCCTCACTCTTTTCCTTCAAGGACGTAATATTGAACGTATGTCCCTGCCACGGCGTATATTTCGCTGGGGCTATTGCATCCCACGGTATGGGGCGATCAAGGGCCGATTCACCCGACTCGATATAGGCGGAGGGGTCGGGAAGCTGAATATCGGGAACTACTCCTCGCAGCTGGGTGGACTCACCGTTGACACGATAGAACTGTGCTTGAGTTATTTTGATCACTCCCAGGCCGTCCGTTAGTCGGTCTGTCAATTCATCTAAGTTCAGTAGAGTCTGGACCGTACCCTTACCGTGCGTGTTGCTTGTTCCGATGATGATGGCCCGATTGTAATCTTTGAGCGCTCCCGCAACGATTTCGGAAGCAGAAGCTGACTGATGGTCGACCATCACTACTGCCAACCCATCGAAGGTCACCTCAGGATTTTTATCGACCAACGCGTCGAGCTCGCCATCTGCGGTACGTGTCTGAACCACGGGACCTGTTTCGATGAATAATCCTGCCATTCGGCGGGCATCAGTCAGATACCCACCGCCATTATTCCGCAGATCGAGGATGACGCGGTCGACACCTTTGTCGTTGAATGTCTCAAGCGCCCGGCGAACATCTCCTGAGGACGTGCGGGGTTTCTCGCCCGGTTTTCGTTGACCAGTGCTCCCGTAAAAGCTTGGGAGCTCAATATAACCGGTACGCCCCCCGGTTTTGTGCGACAAGATGGCCGCTCTGGCCCAAGTCGCCTCCAATCGGACGACATCGCGGACGATAGGGATGACGATCTGGCGCTCATCGGGTTTTCTGACCGTAAGTTTCACAGTCGTACCTTTCGGACCCCGGATAAGTCTCACGGCATCCCGTAGGCGCATACCCACGATATCGGTTGGTTCCTTGTCACCCTGTGCTACCGCAATAATGTAATCCTCTGCCTTTAACTCTCCTTGGCGGTCGCTTGCAGAGCCAGCCATGATCCGTGCAACTTTGATGACATCGTCGTCTTCCTGCAGAACGGCCCCGATGCCTTCCAATTTACCGCTCATACGAATGTCGAAGTCCTCTTTACGGGCCGGGGGTAAGTAGCTCGTATGAGGGTCATATGCCTCGGCAATTGCGTCAACCAGGCGCTCAATATGCTCGATGGCGTCTAGTTGAATTAGCCGTTTAAACCGGGCGTCATACCGTTTAGCGAGCGTTTGTCGCACGTCGACCTCGATGTCGTGGACTGATTTGAGCGGTGCCGCCACGGATTCAGTTCCCGCTTTGTTACTTTTCGTCGTCTTTGGCGAAGGGCCGCTGCCCCTTCCTGATGATGTCGGCTGGCCTTCATTCTCTAGGGGCTCCGCACTCTTTTTCTGCGCTTCAAGTCTCGAATCAATCCTCCGGATGGCTTGTAACTGTAGTGTTTTTCGCCAGACGACAGAGAGCTCTTCCATGGTTTGCGCATATGGCCGTTTTTCACTGTCGGTTTGAAACGTCGAATCGTCCTCGAGGTCGAACGGTTTTTGTAGCATTTCAGCCACATCCTCACGCACGGCTTTGATGCGGCGCACTAGCCGTTTTCCGCCTCTGAAGGCGAGGTCAAACCGTCCGTCTTTCACCTCATCGTCAATTTTCGTTGCGTAGGTTTTTAGCGCATCGATATCTTCCTGCAGTAGAAACAGTCTTCCTGGATCGAGACTTTCCAGGAATGCATCAAAAGCGACGCGCGATACGTCATCATTGAATGGCTTCCTTCGTAAGTGTCGTTCTTCCAAAAGCACCATGAGGAGTCGCGCTAGGCGGTCCTCTTTGGCCGAAATACGCCCGTCTTCATCCGGTTTTTCCGACAATTGTTTGGTAGGCGTATCCTGCTTGGGCAGTTGTTGTTCAAGGTTAGTCCCTTGAATCTTCCCGGCAGCAGCATTTTTCGGTTCCTCGTTAGGAACGGATTGCTTGCATCCTGCAAGAAGAAAGCATGACAAATGAATGGCGCAAATGGCCGCGATGAGTGTTCTTCTCATACTCCCACGGTATCCGATACTGGATCGACCTGCCATGCGTCTACATCAATACGATGTAGGTGATGCATGCTAAACCGTCGTCAGACCCTCAAACTTACGGCATCTTGGATAGTGTCAAAGAGCGTAGCATTGACATCGCTGATACGTACGAGCAACGTCCGTAGCGTGGATTTATGGCTAAAGCTTATTGTAGTCGGCTGTGTTGGTTCAGTAGTTTGGGTAGTGAATACCGAGACAATGGCTATTTACGCCGGTTCAGAAGGCATGCACCCGTTGTTGGTGGGGGCATATTGCTCCTTGGGACAGAACGTATCGTACTTATTTCTGTATCGCGGTGGTGATTGGCTTATCCGTCGCTGGGGTTGGCTTCAGAGAAAGGTTCGTGGAATTAGTGCCAAACTCACCGATGCCTCCAGTCGTCGGTTCTGTGCGTTCACTGTCGTAGCCGCACTCTTTGGTGTGCCGCCGATCGTCGGCATGGTGACTTTGGCGCCAGCATTTCATGTGTCACTAGGTCGTATTTTGACCATTACCATACCCTGCCGCGCAATCCGTTTCTCGGTACTAGCAGCGTTCGGAACCGCCATAACAGATGAGCTTCGGAGTGTGCTGTCGTGGCTTGGACTCGGTTGACCATTTAGCCTCAGTGCAAGGACAGCGGCTTCAGGTTACAAATGCTCGGCGCGATCTGTTAGTTTCCCAATATGCCTAAGTGGACTTCAATTTTCGTTGTATTTGCGTGCGGTCTCTTCGCCGGATGCAATTACGACCCGCCACCTGTCGTTGACCTACCGCTGCCGAGCCAAGGCCTATTTGAACTCGGTCAGCCGTTAGTGATTACATTCAGTGAGCCGGTACGACCGGAAAGTATTCACGTTCGGGTATGGCCGGCGCGTCCGGAGGATAAAACGGTCGAGGATGAGTTTCTGCCAGGTGTAGAGCCGGTCATTCAGGATTGCAGTATCAGTACTGATTGCCAGAATGCTGAGCTCACCCTGCTGGACGACCGTATGTCTGCTGAGCTCGTACTGTCGGACACCCGCTTTAGCGAAGCCAAGTTCCCTTGGACTCTCGAGGTAACTGCCGGTCTATCAGATGACGCAGGACGAAAAACAGGCGCTTCTTATTGGTTTGATTTTCAGTTTTCTCCGCCGATACCCGACGGTACGGACTTGGTAGATGGTGGTGAGCGCGTCGAGGTTGAATGGGATGATGGGCTTTACTTGCTACATGCTCAGATCGAAGACCCATTCAAAGTCCCGCTGAATATGGCGCTCGATGTACGGGCGAATACCACCGGAAGCTTCATTCTGGGGGGAGTGAAACTCACGGCAGTAGATGGGGCTCCGAAGAACACGACGACCCTTTCCGAACTGGAGGTCGACGTGTCTGACCAAGGCTTTGGTGTCTTCACATCGGGTGCGATTACCATAGACGGGGAGAGTCGGTTTCTCGCTACTGAGCCTTTCGACGTGGATATTGCAATCTCAGCGATAAAGATTCAGTTGAGCGGTATGCGCCTTACTGGAGCGGTGGTGGCACATCCAGAGACGGGCGAGGACCGAGTAGAAGGTACGCTGACTTTTTCTGGACTATCCTTGGACTTCGGCAGTGGAGACCCGGTGACGTACGACGGTGACAATACCGACTTTTTCATGGCGCGCATACCGTCCGAGCAAATTCCTCCTGGTGCCGGTGCGCTTTGCGATGAGCCCTGTGGTGCGGTGACATCGCAGTGCGAGCCGCCGTCTGAATTTCCAGTGGATGATTACTGTAACGACGATCGTTCCACCGTCGCGGGAGCTGATGATGCAGCGGACAGGTAGCGGATGGTCACATGAACGGCATTGAACTGCAGCATTTCTGGGCCATACTCCACCCCGTGTGATGACTTGGAAGTCAGGGAGGCTTCTCTGAGCGTGACAAAACCCAAATTTGGGATGAGGGCACTTGCGGAGCACTATCGGGAGTGTCGTCGGCGGTATCCAGGAGAGACTCTCCTGATTGTGTTTGACATTGACGGTACGCTGCTGATGCCAGGTCAGGTCATCGATGGAGCTGTGGGATCTGATACACGTCTTCCGCAGCCGTTTCCTGGCGCATTAGAAACACTGCGATGGTTTCAGATGCAACCCAATACAGATGTGGCACTCAACTCCGGGCGCCCAGAGGCGCGGCGGGATGAGACGCTGCGTACGATGACGCTGCTGGGAGAGCGTCACAAGGTACATTTTGATAATCAACGCCTCGCCATGAATCCGTACGGACTGAACCAAGTGGTTCGGTCAAAATGTGAGGCACTAGATAGATTTCGAGCGAATGGGTATCGCGTAGTCGCCATGGTCGATGACCAGCCGCAGAATGCGGAGTCTATGGCCCAAAGTGACTCTTGTGGAGATACCCTTTACCTCTTGGCGCACCGCCTTTTTGCAGGTACTCGAAGGCCTTCTGACTCGTCCAAAATGCAGCCTGCACCTGTCGTTTCTGGCGACGGATTTACGTTCGATGGCTTGATAGAGCCGAGTGATGTGTCACGGCGCGTACGGCTTGTTTGCGGCCAATTAGAGACGCGTGAGGAACTACTCACCTTCTTTCGCTCATCGATCGATTGGGGCCGATTGGCAGTCTGCCGCGGTGAGACGGGAGAGACTGAATTAGTGGGACGGTTTCCTGAAGGTCCATTAAGTCTTGAGACAGCTCTCGCAGGAATCAATACGGCACTGAAGTCCATTTCAATACAGCTTTACGGGGACTGTCATTTGGCCGACTCCGTGCATGAGTTGCTGGCATGGTATGGACTCTCGAGCTCACAACTGTCTTTCATCGTGGATAAAGCCAACGCAGAAACAGTGGCCTACTTGAAGGAAAAATATCCGCACGCATGTCTGCAGCGGACTGTACCTCCGGACGTATACGCGGATGGAAAAAATGCGAATGATTGGCTGAAGTCTATGCAGGCTTTAGGCGTATCGCGATTATCCGTAAATTGGTGGGACGGCGAAGAAAATCAGGTCGCGGGTAGATTGCTCGACCAAGGATGGGAAGTGGATATAGTCGGAGCCGATGACGCAGACTCCTTTCTTCGTGCCATTTTGTTGCTCCCTACGAGCGTGACTACAAAACTAGTGCTCTCTAACTGGCAGGAGGTATCAACTGCCGCGTAGTGTGCCATCTGCACGAGTTTTTCAGAGTCGGGCGCACTCGTTTCTCGTCGAGAATGCCAGAAGTGAATTTGAAAAAGTAAAGGCCACTCACTTAACCGTTGACCAGTGAGTAAAAGACTTTCAAAGTCTGGTGATGGGATTCCGCAATACCCGCCGTCACGCCGGTAAAATGCCACGGCGACCCACGGTCGCGGGCACCATTCATACACTGTCTACATTGCTCCGTACCGATTGGTTTGAAAGCCGACTACCCGATATTGAGGGTATGTATTATGGGCCTCAAAACCGGCCTGGAATCGCTCCCAGATGTGACCTTTGGCGTGGTTCAAATACCAGTGGAGCATCGGTATTGCTGGTGCACGGTGGTGGATTCGTTCTCGGTCACAAGCGTATGAAGGCAATGCGTTTACTTGCGGCTCATTTTGTGGGTCACGGGGCGCATGTATGTTCGGTTGATTATCGAATGTTGTTCCAGGGAGGCGACTTGGAAGCGGCCGTGGATGATGTAGCGGCTGCACTCTCTTGGTGGGCTGACGACCCGATGGATTGGGGTATTCGTGCGGAGAGCATCGCAGTCGTTGGAATTAGTGCGGGCGGTGCCTTGGCCCTCATTGCAACAGGTCAGTCTCCGGTTCCAGTATCCCATGTTGTCTCTATTTTCGGAATTTATGATTTCCGTGCGTTGCGGGGCAAGGTGGCCGGATGGCTTGCACAAAAACTCGTGGGGTCCCGGGATGCTGAGGCCTTGGGTAAAGCCTCACCGCTATCGCGGGCTCAGGCATCCGCGCCACTATTGCTAATTCATGGTTCCGAAGACCAAATAGTGCCTGTGGACCAAGCCGTTGCTTTGCATGCGTCTCGTCAACAAGCGGGTCTTCCCACTCATTTGTCCATCTACGAGGGTGAACCCCATGCGTTTTTGAACTTTGACGGCGTAGGCGCAACGAGGGCGCTGATTGAGTTGGATGAATTTCTGGCGCCCTTGCTTCAGTGCAGCTAAGCGCAAAAAAAATGTCTAGGTTTTTCACTGAGCGGGGCTGCGCGATACTTTGCGATGACTGAAGGATGAAATGATTGGTGGGCAAGTTTTGGTCGTAGGGAAAAACGGTGGCGCAGATAC
Organism: Pseudomonadota bacterium; assembly: GCA_002863065.1. Lineage (GTDB taxonomy): Bacteria > Myxococcota_A > UBA9042. Next base: position 11,598 of record PKDL01000075.1, on the reverse strand, counting down.
CCTGAGCGCCGCACGGCTCGCAGGCATTATGAATTGGGTTATGGGTACGTCGAACCGCAACGTCTCGTTTCAGGGCATGCAGCTTGCTGCGCTGCAGTGATACTAACCACCATCTCCGTCGCCAAATAAGACGATGATGCTTGAGAAAGAGGCATCATACGCCGCGTAGCGTCAAATCATACCGCGACGAGCTTATCGTTCAGATCTAGCAAAACACGGGGGTTAGAGGCCTCTCTATTCCACCGGGCCATAGTTTTATCGATACGCTCTCTGCTGTAGTCAGTCGCTCGCCACGGAGGCTGGTTGGACTCGGTTGAGTGTCTTTGAACGAAGTAGCTTTTGGTGGCGTATCGACGGTGGGGCTTTGCACATCTCAAGGCTAGACAGCTAGCGAGGGTGTGGCATATCAATGGCTGACAATATTCTCGAACGAGTCGTTAAGCCCGGTTTTCATCGCCGGGTGTATGATGTCGTTAGACGTATTCCAAAGGGGAGAGTAACGACGTATGGCCGAGTCGCTACTTTGCTTGGTTCACCGCGAGTCGCGCGCCACGTTGGATGGGCTCTGGCGTCTCTGCCAGGCACCCTAACGGACGTACCGTGGCATCGAGTCATCAATGCGCAGCGGCGCATTAGTTTTAAAGGCGATCCCACAAGAACGGACAATCAACGTTCGTTATTAGAGGCCGAAGGAGTTGAGTTCGATGCGAATGATCGTGTTGATTTCAAGCGCTTCCTTTGGATGCCGGACGAACTGTAGCAATTGCCCCGTAAGCCGATACGTTTCTCGGAGCGCTTGCGTTATGATCCTAAGCCCAAGCACCATGGTGTATCTGGGATTCTTGTGTGTTTAGCGGACCTATTTTGACTACCAAATTTACTCAAACATTGACTGCATGTCTTCAGAATCTCGCGAGTGACGTAGAGCTTCTTCTAGACGCAAAAATTGAGTTTGATCTGGCTGCCGCCAAATACGGTAAGGTGAAAGCAATGCGTAGGTTTTCGAATCAGACGCTTCGACTCGCTCACACCACGCGGATGGACGAAAACCAATCCCCAGCCGGCTTTTTACTGCCGGATGTTGCCGCCATCGACATGGGTTCAACCCTCTTGATGACACAAGGGGAAGTCGACCAGTTTAATGCCGAGATCGCCTCGGCGTTCAACGAGGTTCTTAATGTGATGCTCGGAGGGTGGAAGCTTGCAGCACCTACCAGTAGGGACCGCCTGAATAACGCTCCGGAAGCGCGAAAAGTCGACGCCTATACCGCAGATGGCCTAGATGAATTTCTTGATGAACATGCGCTTGAGCTAATTGAGGTTCCGTTGACCTTTAATGGAGCGACCTACCCCTTTGGAGTCGTTGGTTCTCCAGCATGGTTTGGGTTGAAGGTACATACGGCATTGGATACTGCACTCGGGTCGTCGTCAGATAGGTTTCCAGCCGGTCAGTCCAGAGAAGATGTTTCAGGCGAGGCTCTTCACGCTGTTGCAGAGCCCGGTGAACAGTTGACCGCGAAAGCCAGCACTGACCAGGGAAATAATATGCAAAAGAATGGTGTGCAGCCAGCTACGGGCGATGCCCGAATGATGTTGGTCGATCTTTCAGGGACGCTTAATAAATGGCTGAAAGAGCAGCTACAGAAGGGCACTCTTGAGCTCATACGACCTTCTTCCGATATGAAGGAGTTGGATGAGCAATCGACAGTCCTTATTGTTGGGCCACGTCCCGAGCTGTTTCGGAATTTAGATATACCGCAATGTGTGGTTTCGAAGCTGAGGGATGCGGATGAGAACGACAACGTAAATTTGAGCTAGGGCTGAGTGGAGCAGTCATAGTAGCCAATGTATACCGTTGCGGCACGTACCAGCGGATTTGGGGGATAGATTCATGTACATGAAGGCACCCGATAATTACACCGACTTTCAAAACGCTGTGTGCCACGCATGGCGGTAGCTGTGCGCCAGGGAGCCATTACGCGCTGGCTCAAATCGCAATCCAATGCTGTCTTTGCCGGTTATGCCATCTTCGCTGCGTTCTCAGTCTACTTCTGCATGTATGCATTTCGAAAGCCATTTTCAGCGGCGGCCTGGGATGGGCAGACATCTCTATTTGGTGTCGAATTAGACTTAAAAATTTTGCTGATTGTGTCGCAGGTTATTGGTTATTGCCTATCTAAGTTTCTCGGCATAAAAATCATTAGTGAAATGGGACCTCGCGGTCGTGCTATCGCCATCATCGGGCTTATCTTAGTGGCACAGCTGGCCCTCTTATTATTACCGCTCCTACCGCATCCATGGACAGGGTTTGCCATGTTCTTGAACGGGCTCCCGCTGGGTATGGTGTGGGGGCTCGTGTTTAGTTTCCTCGAGGGTCGCCAACTTTCAGAGGTGCTTGGTGCCGGCTTATCCGCCAGCTACATCCTAGCTAGCGGCTACGTAAAGCGTGTGGGTAAATGGTGCATTCTCCCGGAGACGGACGGCGGCCTTGGTCTGTCAGAGTCCTGGATGCCATTCACGGTTGGCCTGATGTTTTTTCCCGTTCTCATCATGGTCGTCTTCCTGCTGAGCCAATTACCGCAGCCGACGGCAGATGATGAAGCCGCTCGAGTACGTAGAGAACCCATGCATGCAGCAGAACGGCTTGCGTTTTTACGCCGCTTTGCGCCTGGCCTCCTGCCACTCACCGGCCTATATATGTTGCTGACTGCATATCGAGATTTTCGCGATAATTTCGCCGCCGATATTTGGATTCAACTTGGTTATGGATCCGAACCCTCAATTCTTTCGGATACGGAAATCCCTATTGCCCTGGGAGTCATGCTAGCGCTAGCAGGATTGAATGCGATTCGAGACAACCGACGCGCATTGCTTGCCGTACATGTCGTGATGGGCTTTGGAACCGCCATGGTGGGTATTGCGACTTGGCTGTACGAATCCCAGCTTCTTGGCCCCGTAGGATGGTTTATTGCGGTTGGACTGGGGTTGTACCTGGCCTATGTGCCGTTCGGTTGTATGCTTTTCGACCGCTTGATCGCCTCGGTGGGAGTGGTGGCTACCGCGGGGTTTATGATTTATGTGACCGATGCCTTCGGGTATTTGGGAAGCGTGGGGCTCTTGCTCTATAAAAACTTCGGTGAGGCTAATCTTTCGTGGATGGAATTCTTCATCGGCGCTAGTTACGTTACATCGGTCGTTTGTTGTGCAGCATTTGCCGGCTCGGCCTGGTATTTTTGGGGTCAATCCAAGCTGCTGGTAATCGACGAGAGCCGCTAACGGACTGCCTGTAGCAGCAGCAGAATGTGATCTCCTGTTCCATGAATTACCAAACTGTGTGCCCTCGACGTCCAGCGGTTGCAAAAACCGATTCATTGGTCTACAGTCACGCCCGCTGTCGCGCCGCTCCGAACCCCTGTTTCGGCCCGTCGCGAGCTTCAATCGGGACCTTTGACACGGCGCCTGGGGCTGCAAAGCTCCTCCCGTTCGGCTGCATCGCGAGATGCGGTTCGGCTAGGGCAACGTGTGACAGGCTTCGTGATCGCTGCTAACGCACATACAGTTGTGTGCTTTCGGCGTCGGCATTGGAGTCGAGACAGGACGTACGCGTCGTTCGGTTTTTCGTGGCAGCGGATGTAATGAACCCCAGGGAGATTCTTTGTACTTTAGATTGTCCGATGGTCAGGCAATAGACGGTCTGCACGCACGGCCCCTTGGCCAAAGCGAGCAATTGCTCGCTTCCCGTGCAATCAAGAATACGAGATCTGAGCATGGGTCAGCGGCGAACCAACGTGGTCGCCACGAGCTGATTGGAAGGACACATAGGCAAGGCACGGCCCCGCGGCCGTCAGACCGATACCGAGCGCGGGCGAAAGGATAAACATGAGCGGTGATGTATTGACTGGACTAGACGGGGTGCCCCTCTTCCGTCATTCGCGGCGTGAACAATGGGGCCTGGCGATACTGGCTCTGGAAGAAGGCGATCGCCGCCGATATCAGTTCGAAGATGGCCGCATGCGCACTTTTAAGAAGGGCTATTGGCATCTCCTAGTCGAGGTACAGAAGACGGCCGAGGAAACACGGACGATTGTTGGTGACCTCATCAGCAAGCTTGATGTGTCACAGGCACGTCGCGAGCTCGTGGCTGAGGCGCGCTCTGCAGGAAAGGATGTCATCACGCTTGACGACCAAGTGGCGATCTTCCGGCACCTGTACCCAGGTGGGTTTACTGATGAACAATGGGCATCGAACTTCCGCGGTGACTTGGAAGGTCGGCGTTTGAAACGGCATCGCGAGGCCGCGATCATCGCGTTTCAAGCCGGCCTGACAGTAGAGGAGCGCGCAGAACTTCGGAGCCAGGGTGGCTCACTTGCGGTATTGCAGCGAGTTCACGACCTCCTCAAGTCAACTGACCTGATTCGCCGTCAAGATTTGGAGGCGTTAGTGGCCATAATCGACGATGGCGATCCAGATCCGGCAGCCACCGCAATAGAGCAAATATTGGATGGAGCGGACCACCTTGCGTCATACGCCGCATGGATTGAAGCTCTAGGTCCTACGGCTACATGGGCGCTGGTTACGGTGCCGGCCGCCCTGGCCATGCCAAACACCCACATTCCAGTGAAGCCTTCCACGTTCAAAGCGCAAGCGAAATGGTTGGCACCGCGCCTTGAGATTTCATCCGAGGTGAAGGCGTCAGTATATGTCGAGATCCTTGGGATGATTGCTAATCTTCGAGAAGGGCTGACTGCCCGCGAGCTTACTCCCCGCGACTTTATCGATATCCACGATTTTGTGGTGCAATCCCTTCGACCTTCTTCCATCAAAGCCTGGCGAGGTGGGCATTGAAAGGTAAACGTCGCTTAGAGCAGCGGCTTCCAGATACTGGACCGCGCCGCAACGAGCAAATTCGTATTCGTGAGGTACTGCTGATTGACCATGACGGGCGGCGCCTCGGCATAGTTCCGACTCTTGACGCAAAGCACAGAGCAGCCGAACTTGGTCTTGACTTGGTAGAAGTTGCCCCTCAGGCACGTCCACCGGTCTGTAAGATCATGGATTACGGTCGCTACAAGTACGAGCAGTCGAAGAAGGCGAGCGCAACGAAAGCCGAGCAGCAAGATATCAAGACGATACGTTTCCGACCCAAAACCGATGAACATGACCTTGAAATCAAACTCAAGACCGCTGCGAAGTTTCTTGGGCGTGGCGACAAGGTACGGTTAGTAGTGAGAATGCGTGGCCGCGAAAACGCCTACCCTGAGCGGTGGTTGGAACGATTGAATGCCGTGATGGAGCGAGTCGACTTACCGGGCAAGTTTGCCGGCAAGCCAAGTATCCAGGGGCGAATGATTACTGCCCTACTAGAGCCCAGTCAGCCAGCTCCAAGCCAAAGAGCCCCCGCTAAACCCGAGCTTTCCGATGGCGAAAACGCCCCGTCTGAATAGCACCCAGCCGGCTATGGCTACTATCCAGTAACAGTCCCTGCCGACTCGAGTCGTGTAATGGCGGCCAACAGCTCGGCGGGCACTTTTGCCTTCGTTTGCCGTTCGTAATTGAACATCACAATTTCGCCGGTGCCGTACGCTACGACCTCGCCCTGTCGTTCTGACTCCACACGGTAGTGCATGGAAAAACGGTCGTCGCTCACGGATGCGACTCTGGCACCTAATACTATGGAATCGGGATACGTAACTGCACGGCGAAATCGGCAATCGGTGCGTGCGAGGATTGGACCAACTCCTGTTGCCTGCATGTGGTCCAGTACGCCTACTGTTTCAAAGTAGCGTATACGCGCATGCTCGAAGTACCGAAAGTAATGCGCGTTGTTAACATGTCCAAAGGAGTCGAGGTCCCCCCAACCGACAGGCCAGTCAAGAGTTACAGCGTATGTACCGCTCGCAGGAGAATCTGAACAAAAGCATGTATTCATTTTGAATCCTTGAAGTCCTTCGGGTGCCTCATAGGCGGGCGGGCAATCTCGCGCAGAGCGACCGTCCCGGTGTACTGTATATCGCGCGCTGTGTAGATCGGAAGCATAGGTTTGGCGGACTTTAGTACCGCTCTACAAGCACGACGATGGCCTTGCTCGCTACGGTGTAGGTATCGCCAACTATCTCAGGTGACTGTTCCGTCGTTGTCGCATCGTTCGGTGCGTTTAGTGATGTGTCGACTGCCCGGACCCAACGGATATGTGGTGGCAGCTCAAACTGAAGGGGTTTTTGCCACATATTTATGGCGACATAGACACCTTGCTCCGCGGGCTGAGTCGAAGAATTGCCCAGTGCATGGAATGCCAAGGATTGACTGTGGTATTTCATATCGGGCGCATGTAGCTGAATCCCGTGCCAGACAAGGTCGGATGTATTCGGTGAAGTTGGAGAACTAAATACATGACGCCGAAGGGCTGGCAGAGTCCGCCTTAGATTCACTAATATGCTGGTGAACCTAAGGATTTCTTCGCTCGGCTGAGATGTGGACCAGTCCAGCCATGCCAACGGATTATCTTGATTGTAGGTGTTATTGTTACCTTGTTTTGTCCTCCATAATTCATCTCCACCCAACATCATGGGAGTACCCCGCGAAACCATAAGAAGTGTGATGGCATTTTTCGCATTACGAAGTCGGCGCCGTTGTATCTCGACGGAGTCCGTGGGGCCTTCAACACCGTGATTCGTACTGTGATTGTCGTTGGAGCCATCTCGGTTATCTTCACCATTGAGCTCGTTGTGTTTACGCTCATAACTCTGCAGGTCGCGTAACGTAAAACCATCATGGCACGTGATAAAATTGATGCTGAAGGAGGGGGTTGACTTCCAGCCGAATAAGTCCGCGCTACCTCCGAGGCGCCAGGCAATAGCTTGGATGAGCCCAGGGTCTCCACGTAGAAAGCGTCGTACGTCATCTCTGTAACGACCATTCCATTCGTACCAACGGTCGGGAAACTCCCCAACTTTGTAAAGTCCGCCGGCGTCCCAGCTTTCTGCAATCAGTTTGGTTCCCCGTAGTATCGGATCTGTGCTGATGTCATGAACTAGGCTTCGTCCAGTGGTGATCCAGGCTCCGTCTTCATCGCGTCCCAAAATGGTTGCGAGGTCAAACCGGAACCCATCAACTTGCATGTCCACTGCCCAATATCTCAAGGAGTCAAGAATCAGTGTACGAACATTTGGATGGTTGCAGTTCAGGGAGTTGCCGCACCCCGAATAGTTTTTATAGTTACCGCAGTCGTCAAGTGCGTAGTACGTACGGTTATCAAGTCCCCGAAAAGAAAGGGTTGGTCCTTCTTCTGATCCTTCGCCGGTGTGGTTATAAACGACGTCGAGAATTACCTCGATACCCGCGCGATGAAGCTCTCTGACCATGTACTTAAACTCGTTGACGACGGCGTCAGGAGCTTTGTCCTCGGCATATTTTTGTTCCGGAGCGAAAAATCCCAGTGTGGAGTACCCCCAGTAATTCTGGAGTTGCTTTCCGTCTTTGGGACTCAGACCAGCATGCTCTCCTGCGTCAAATTCATGAATGGGTAATAACTCAACGGTATTTATGCCTAGCTGCTTTAGGTGTGGAATACACTCCACCACTCCACGGTAAGTGCCTTTGGATTTTGCGGGGCTTGAGTGGTGTTTGCTAAGGCCACGAACATGGACTTCGTAAATCACCATCTCGTGCTCAGGAATCAGAGGTTTGCTTACACCCTGCCAGTCGAAGCTGTCAGAGAGGACGACGCTTCTCGCAGTAGACGCTGCTGAATTCAGCGTACTTGGAGAATGTGTGCTTCCGGATGAATCCTTTTGGTGGCCAAACAGAGCGGGGTGACCGGTGGCATAATGCCCAGCAATCGCTTTTGTGTACGGGTCCATGAGTAGCTTATTGCGGTTAAAGCGATGCCCATCACGAGGTACATAGGGCCCATCAACCCGGAATCCATATAGCTGACCATGAGAAACGTCGCTTACAAAAATGTGCCATACATCGCCGGATTTATGAGTTTGTGGGTCGAGTCGGAAGGAATTCGTGGGTTCTTCTTCTGCGGGAGCGGAAAATAGCTCCAAAGTAATGGCGGTCGCGTGTCGGCTGCAGACAGCAAAGTTCGCTCCATCGGGGGTAAGTGTCGCTCCCAGTGGCATAGGTCTTCCGCTCTGAGTTTTATGTTTTATGGTCACTCATGTCCTCATAAACCAATCTTGGTGCCGTATTCGATATGACATGTAATTGTTGATGGGGACACCTGCGATGTCCAGAACGGTAGGGGGCTTTCTTTATTTGGCGTGCATACCGCATTCCTACGGCGTCCGGAATACCAAGTGTCCTAGTTCTTGCACGGCTGCATTCGTTAGTTAGTTGCTCACGCGTATTTGCACTGTTAGAGCCCTGAAGATGAAGTCTCTTCGATGCATATTGCCCGCTGTAGAAGAAGCATCTCGAATCGCTCTCCAGTTCTTTCGAAAGGCCTCGATAGGTACTACATGGAAGCCGGATGGTAGCCTCGTCACGGATGCGGACCTTGCTGTGGATGAGCTCTTAATTCCGGCGATACTTTCTGAATACCCAACCGCGAATGTAGTTTCAGAGGAACGTCAGATCGGTCAATTCAGTCCTGACGGCGCCACGATTCTTGTTGACCCCATCGACGGGACGTCGGCATTCGCCAGTGGCATTCCTGGATTTTGTATTTCTGTAGGTGTGGTCATGAACGGTCAACCGGTGGCCGGTGTGGTGGCTGCACCCGCATGGGGAATCACATGGATATGCGATTTTGATCCTGACAGCCCAGTTCTCCGAGGGGGACTTCCGCTGTCGCGCGCTACTTCACTTCGTCCATTCGATCGTCAGACAACTGTTTTGGTGGACTCCAAGCTGCACCATCGATACGACCTGGGTACATATGCCGGGCGCTGCCGTAGCTTTGGAAGTACAGCTTTACACCTATGCTTAGTCGCGGATAACGAAGCGTTCTCAGTTGCACACACTGGGCGTGTGTACCCATGGGATGTCGCGGGTGCCCATGCTATCGCAACACGCGTGGGTTTGAAGGCAGAGCTCGTCTCGGGTGGTCCAATGATGTACGACTCCTGTCTGCCCGACCAAAGGCTACCTGACGATATTCTCTTAGGACATCCTAATCATATTGAGGCTTTCCGAGCGTATATGCGGCAACGTATCAGATGAGTCAGTGCGTAGCGCGATGTACTGTCAGTCACCTCGGCCGACATATCCGATATAACGAGTTTCTTCTGTGACTGAATAAGAAGACATTTAGTGTGTGTGGAGATACACGCTGCGTATGACGATAGCTCCTTTGGTCACTTCCAAGTCGCATTCCTCGATCGACAGAATGTTGGCGGTCGTATTTGGTGTATTTGCTTTTACGAGCCTCAGTATGGATTGGCTCACCGCATTAAACGTCAATTTGAAAACGAGTGCCTATCCATTAGCAAAGCCAATTTACGACTACGCATTGTTGGCCGACCCATTGCTTATCGTAAATCCTCCAGCGCTACAGGTGATGTGCGGAATAAGCGCCTTCATCTATGGACCATTCACGATATGGCTCGCATGGGCGTTATGGACGGGACACCGTCGCATCCGGATTCCAGCCATCATCTACGCGAGTACGATCATTTATTCGATGGGCGTATATTTTTATATAGAGTTTATGGGCGAGACGCCGCCAACGCATCTTCCGATCTTCTTGGGAGCGACGTTACCGTATTTGCTATTTCCAATGCTGCTCTTATGGCGCATGTGGTCCGGGGGCTATTGGATTGATGGTCCTAGCGCCTGATGGGTCTGACGTTACTCTAAGCAGGTCGTGATACGTGGACCGCAGGCGCCACTGGTACATACCGAGGTTCGACATTGAATGGGGCTACTGCAGGGCTCCCCTTCATCCTGCATTTCCTGGCATGTGTTTGTGTTCGCACAGTATCCCGCAGCGCACGATTGGTTTTCGCACGGTTCACCAATGAGAGATGTATGGGCACAGATGCCACCGATACATTCGGATTTGTACTGGCATTGCGCCTGTTGCCCGCATGCTTCGCCGGGAGCGGCCCAGGGGCGGGCCATACATTCATATCCGGCATTGCCTTCAACACATGAGGTTCCCAGAACACAAGGTATACCGCTTGGTTCACACGGCTCCCCACCGCCTGGTCGGGCTACACATACGCCGTTATAGCAATGTGAATTTTTTTCGCATCGGGCTTGGTTATCTGCATCACACAAGGTGCCATTTATTACTGTGCTCTGACAGGTCCCGCAGAGGCTGGTATCTATGACACAGGTCGTACCGGCCGCGCAGACGAAGCTCTCTATTCCTGGTCCACACGGTGTGCCTTCAGGAGCAGTTCCAACCCACATATCGGCACAACCAAGGTCGAGATCAAAGATCTGTTTTTCGCAAGAGACGTTAGTAAGATGGGCTTTGCATGCAGATAGCCCAGCGCTGCTAAGCTTCAGCTGCCCACGCCTCGCGACAGCGATATACGTTGGCTCAAACCTGGAATTGCATGCGGGAATAAATGCAGCCAAGCACTCGCTTTCCGTATTGACGGCCATACGGCTACATCGCACGTAGTAGGGGCAAAAGACTGCAGCGGCTAATTCGCAGTATTGTTCAGGCTCCAGAAATTGGGATTCTTGTGTGCTGTTGTCATCATGAGAGGTGTCAGCGCCATTGGTTTCCTGCCTGCCTGCCCGTGAGCTTTGGGAGTCTATATCCTGGGCTATTTCTGTCTCAGCGAGAGTATCTGTGGAAGCTGCTCTTGCCGGTATGGTGGTAGACTTCGTGTTCGTAGAACAGGAGACGACGCAAATAGCAGTAATGATAATTTTGTGGACCATGATGGAACGCTCTCGTGCTCTTAGAATATTTGTAAGTAGCCCGTATGCACCGCTTGGGATCACCGTTTAGTCTGTAGTCCGACGAGTTGTTTGGTGTCACAGTGCTGCAGCGGATTGAATTTGTGTCCGGTGTGCACGCGATAGTGCCGTGATCCGACGTGCGCAGGCATGATTTGAAAATGGAGCGGGAAACGGGACTCGAACCCGCGACTCTCAGCTTGGGAAGCTGATACTCTACCAACTGAGTTATTCCCGCCGAATAAACGCCAACGATCAACCCTCGTTAGTTATCTCCGTCATCTTTGTTGATAGCGGAGTGCTAGCGGTGTCAAGGCTGGCGCTGTAGTGCGTTATCGTAACGCACTAGGCACGTCTACCATTCATCGTCTTCGAAGTCCTCGTATCGATTACGACGATCGCCTTTTTCACGCTTTCGCGCATTTCGGTCTTCACTGGGAGGTGGAAAGTCATTTCCGCCGCCGTAGCCGCCACCACCGTAGCCGCCACCGCCGTAGCCGCCACCGCCGCGGTAACCACCACTGCCGCCACCATCTCGACCGTAGCCGCCTCTGCCGCCACCATCTCGATCGTAGCCGCCGCCGCGATTACCACCGTAGCCGCCATCGTTGCCGCGACCGCCGTCGCCGCCGCCACGATAGCTAACTCCGCCGCTCGGCCCCCGGTCTCGGTTGTAGCCGCCGTCGGTGTCGCCGCGATAACCACCGCCGCCACCGCGATAACCACCGCCGCCGC
>PKDL01000474.1 GCA_002863065.1 Pseudomonadota bacterium | reverse complement strand
AATTACACCGCTGGCATCATAGCCCAGATATCCGCGAGGCGAATCACAACTACGGAAGTAACTGCATCGTGTGGGATCTCGTGTTTGGGACGTTCTTTCTACCTGAGGAGCGGCGCCCACCGGCCGCAGTCGGTCTCGATGGGCTGCCGAGTTTCCCTCAAAGGCTCTGGGGGCAACTGATGTCGCCGTTTCGGTGGCCTCGTGATTCGTAATCGTGTGATTAGCGCAATCGCTCGGCTGAGACGTTACTTCCCTTAGACGGCGGCCATGACCTCGTCGTAGTTCGGCTCAAAACCGGGGTGCTCACCGGCCCACTCGTAGGTGACTTTGCCATTCTCGTCGATAATAAATACTGCCCGGTTGCAGGCGGTGTAGCCTTCGACGCCCGCAAAGTTTTCGAACTTTACGCCGTAGGCACCTGCTGCATCGAGGTGCAGGTCGGAGAGAAGGGGGAATTCCAGGTTGTAGGTTTCACCGAACTTCGCGTTAGCAAAGGGGCTGTCGGGGCTGATGCCGACTACCGTGGCGTTTGCACCGTTTAGCTTGGCGAGGTTTTCCTGAAAGATGCACACCTCTTTGTCGCAAATCCCGCTGAACGCTGCTGGGTAAAACGCCACGATGACCTTTTTCCCGCGCAGATCAGACAGCTTCACGTGCTCTAGTTTGGAATTGAGAAGATTGAAGTCGGGTGCAGCTTGGTTGAGTAATGACATGGTGTATGTCCTCGCTTTCATTTGACATTGTGTTCGAACGATGGCCTGAGCAATGGTTCTACTTGGATAGCCAGACCTGATTTTCGGGCGGAGAGTAGCGCGAGTGGGCGTCCTTGTCCTGTCTCTATGACGGTTTTCTTTTGCTTGCTTACTAGACCACCGTTCACAGTGGTAGGGCTGTTACGGGCGCGCGACAGGGTCTGATACGGTATGTGAGTCGAATCCGAACAGATGACATGCATTGTCGATGGTCACTGTGTGGTTAGGTCCGACCTAACGCTACGCGCCATGCTCAAAGAATTCAGACTGTGCATCGGATACCTACGGATGGATATGGGGACGGTTCTGAAGCGCGAGATGTCGGCAATACATCGTCAATCGCCATATAAGCGTTCTTTTTCCGCCCGTTTCGCGCGGGCTCGATCGTTCCGGTCAGCTTCCAAATTGGCGAGGTATTCGATATTGACGTCGCCAGTGATGTACTTACCCGAGAATACCGAATCATCATACAGCGTGATTTCTGGATTACCCTCTCGAGCTGCCGATATGAGGTCGTCTAGGTCCTGATAGATAAGCCAATCGGCCCCAATTTCATGTTCGATTTCTGACACCGTACGCCCATGGGCAATAAGTTCCTGCGCTGCGGGCATGTCGATGCCGTATACGTTTGGATATCGTACGGGAGGGGCTGCGGAGGCGAAAGAGACGCGCCTGGCTCCGGCGTCCCGAGCCATGCGAATAATTTCACTACAGGTTGTCCCGCGGACGATGGAGTCGTCCACCAGAAGGACGTGCTTATCGCGAAACTCTAGTGAAAGCGGGTTGAGCTTCTGTCGGACGGACTTTTTGCGGACCGCCTGCCCCGGCATAATGAAGGTCCGGCCGATGTAGCGATTTTTGATAAACCCTTCTCGAAATTTCGCGCCGAGATGATACGCCACTTGGATAGCAGCCGTTCGGCTGGTGTCTGGAACGGGGATGACGACGTCGATATCGTGATCTGGACGCTCACGCAGGATTTTCCTGGCCAAGGAGTCTCCCATACGTAGCCGGCTTTTATATACCGAGATTCCGTCAATGAGGGAGTCGGGCCGAGCGAGGTATACGAACTCAAAGAGACATGGACTGCGAGAGGGCCGCTCGGTAATTTGATGTCGGTGAAAGGTACGGTCACGGATATCGTAGACCACGCATTCACCAGCGAGGACATCTGCTTCAAACGTGAAGCCGGACGCCTCGATAGCGACTGATTCAGAGGCCACCATGCACTCACGACCGGTTTCAGATTCACGGAATCCGTAGCCAAGCGGTCGGATGCCGTATGGGCCGCGGAACGCGATAAGGCCGAAGCCTGGAATCATGGCGACTGTGGCGTAGGCGCCGCGACATCGTCGATGCACGCCCTCTACTGCACGAAAGATATGCTCAGGTTGGAGTGATTCAATCGTCTGTTTGCCGAGTTCGTGTGCCAAGACATTCAGCAAGATTTCTGAATCGGAGCGGGTATTGAGGTGGCGCCGATCGAGTGCGAACAGCTCTTGTTTCAGAGCAGCAGCATTCGTCAAGTTCCCGTTATGACTAAGAGCAATGCCATATGGTGAGTTCACATACAGCGGCTGCGCCTCGTGTGCACTCGCGGTGCCTGCCGTCGGATACCGCACATGGCCGATGCCCAGTGTCCCTGCGAGTTCATGCATGTGCCGGGTGCGAAAGACGTCTTTCACGAGGCCGTTTTCTTTGCGCAGAAATATTTGGCCACCGGCGGTAGTGGCGATGCCCGCGGCATCTTGACCGCGATGTTGCAGCACCGTCAGCGCATCATAGATGCTGGTATTGACGGGACCTGTTCCGGCTATGCCAACGATTCCACACATGGAGCTACCTCGACCCTTCCGCTTGGAGAACTAACGCAAGGACCTTGTCGAGCACAAGCGGTGGGAGGCGCATTTTGAAAAAAATCTTGGGCGAAAAGGCGGCGGGATTGTGGGCACGGGGTATGTGGTGCCTAGAATCGGTGGCCTTGAGTATTTCATTTGCCGAAGTCCCCCCCAACGGTCCTGGGAGGTGGACGCTGGCTTATTCGGGGGTGACGTATGCTGCGGTGATGCCGCCGTCGACGAGGAAGTCTGCTCCGGTGACATAGCTGGAATCATCGCTAGCCAAAAACAGGGCAGCTTTCGCCATTTCTTCGGCTAATCCGAATCGTCCCATTGGGATATGAACGAGGCGGCGTTGCTTTTTGGCTTCGGTATCAAGAAAGTCCATCAGTAGTTTGGTGTGCAAGGGACCGGGGCACAGGGCGTTGCATCGTATGTTCTGACGCGCATGGATCACCGCGAGCTCTCGTGTCATCGCCAACACACCGCCCTTGCTTGCAGTGTATGCGAGCTGCGGGGTGGCAGCACCCAACACGGCAACAAATGAGGCTGTATTGATTATCGAGCCACCGCCGCGTCGCTGGAGGGCAGGGATACCATATTTGCATCCTAGGTAGACGCCCTTCAGATTAATGTTCATGGTCAGGTCCCAAACATCTTCCGATGTCTGCATCGCATTACCATCGTCCGAGTGCATGATACCGGCATTATTGAAGAGAATATCGAGGCCGCCGTATGTTGTTTCGGCAAGGCCTACCATCGCTTCACAATCTGTCGCTTTGGAGACATCGGCATGGAGGTACACGGCCTGACCACCATCGTGGGTGATGGTTTCGACGGTGTGTTGCCCTCCCGTATCATTTACATCGGTCACGACAATGCGGGCACCTTCTTTCGCAAAGAGTAGGGCCGTCTCTCGTCCGATACCGCTCGCACCACCGGTTATGACGGCCACTTTTCCGTTTAGTCGACTCACTTCAAAGCTCCTTTCTCGCGTGTTCTCCATGCCTTGGCTACGTTAGGCCACCATCTCCAACAGGGGCGAAGCGGCCCCGGTTGTTACCGCTGGAGGCGCTGTACCGAGAGTGGCCTACGCTACGTGGGTCCATCGTCAGTGTCTAGCCCAGCTAGTCACTCGCGAGTCTTCCCAATCGGTAGGCTACCAGCACCTTCGAAGTACTCGCGATGATGTCCCCTCGTATCTTTAGGTTGGTTTCTCACTCAGTGATTGGCTTCAGCGCTAAGTCGGTCAGTGGCGGCGCGTAATGCGCGTGCAATAGGTGGTTCACTGTCCGAATGTCCGGCGGCTTCCACGTATTCCAGTGTGACATTGCTTCCTGCACCTGCCGCAGTTAGCGCGGCTCGTAATCTAGCGGCTGCTCTTGGGAGGCAAACTGCGTCATTTCGTCCGTGCACAATGTGTATGCGGTGATCTTTGATGATACCCACGTCATCAAGTAGCTGGCCACGGCGCATAAAGCCTCCGTGCAGCATATAGTGTACTTCTAGCGCGGCAAACGGGACCAAGACGCTAGGCTTTGCCATGGTCTGAGCGATCCGATCGTGGTTTTTGTACAGGTGAGACAGAGAGAGCTCATAGGTCACAAAGGCTTTTGCGGCCTCCATACGTCGAGCGGGGTCCAGCAAACGGTCGCGATATGCTCCGACGAGGTTGTGCCGTTCGCGTTCCCAGTCCTTGCTCGTGAGTCGTATATGGTTGACGTACGCGGCCCATTCATCAGGGAAATGATTGGCGGCTCGCCCATTCTGAAAGAGGGTGTCTACCTCATCGGGAAGGAACGTAAAAATGCCTCGGAGTAGGAGCTGTTGTACGCGATTTGGGTGCGCTTGTGCATACGCCAACGCCAGCGTGGAGCCCCAGCTCCCCCCAAGCACCAGCTGCCATTGGTCCAGCGCCAACGTCTCACGTAACGCTTCAATATCAGCGACCAGATGCGCCGTGGTGTTGTTGTGCAATGCGGCGTCATAATCCTTGCTGACATTGGGCACACTCTTACCCGCGCCTCGTTGGTCTAGCAGAACGATTCGATATCGTGTCGGGTCAAAAAAACGCCGTACTCGAGGCGATGTTCCTCCGCCAGGTCCTCCGTGTAGAAATAGGGCGGTCGGTTTATCGGGTTGGCCGCTAAGCTCGTAGTACAGGCGATGCCCATCGCGTTCTAAAAAGCTTGTCTCGTACGGTTCAATCTCGGGATATAATCCATCACTCATGGTTGGTTTCGTCCTCTCGTGCTCATTCTCGGCGCCAGGCGCGGGCCCCATTGCGCTGAGGGTTCATTTTGTTAGTGCCAAGCTACGTACTAGTTAGCGCCAAATGTTGGCGGAGCATGCGAGTGCATACGCTGTATATGTTCGTTGACTGAGTCCTTGAACTCAGCGCTATGGCTGTCGGAATACGTCGCTTTTGTGCATGCATGTTCCCCAATCGAGAGCCGCTGTTCTGTGGCGGATCCTACACAGGAATGAGTACATTTATCTATCTCATGCAGGGGAATATTGGTGGGCGATTTCGCCGGACTGTTACCGGGAGAACACCGATGTTAGGTGCATGTTGTACACGCATCGGTGATGCCGGACGTATTGTACTATGAGCGGTTGTTGCTCAGGTATTCAGAGTGCATGAATGGGCGCAGTACTTCCGACGCGAACCCGGAATATACGCAGCGGCACCCATGAAGGAGGCGACCCATCGACCCCTGGTCTCATTGCAGCACGGATACGGGGCAGGATTACCGGAGGGATGTTTGGACTTAGGTAAGACTATGGCCTATCGCTAGCGCGATAATGATTCCCAACCAGAGAACCATAGTCTTTCGTTTTGCGTGTTGGATACGTGCTTTTTTATCAGCGAATAGGCGTTTGAGCCGGCTCACGTCGGATTGGGTCGGATCCTGATTCTCCAAATATCCGATCAGTGACTCTGCTCGGGCAAGCAAAGTGATTTCCAGCGGAGACGCTCCGAAGTAGGTTTGTTGATTGATACGGCCGACAATGGGAGCAAGTGCTTCGTATGCGGCATGGCGCAAGGCCTCTGGCGTCCTAGGGATGGGCGCAGTTTGCCAGAAGATGGCGGTCGCTTGCGTAGCGCGTGCGGTAATCACAGGAGACAAGGTACCTTTTACCAATCCGTTACTGGATGCATCTATTGCTTTTGCAGTGATGGCCTGCGCCGCTCTATTTAACTCCGCCAATAGCTCAAATTCTTCGTCAACCGTTTGTGCATGAGCGCTGGTGGGGCTGCCGCAAAAGACACAGATAAAGCGCGATTGGAGCGGTGCATTACAGCTAGGACAAGTCTGTGACACCGATAGATTGCAGCGCAGGCGCGGGAGCTATGTCAAGGCGCCATGCCAAGACGGACTGTGACCGCGATTATTCGTTGGCGACCCGCGTCATTTTATCGACTCGTGCGGTTTGGAATAGCCGGGTAGCAAAGGCTGTGCTGCCAATCAGCAGAAAGAGCGATAGCGGTATCCCGACGACCGCTGGAAAAACCAACGGTGTGATTTGAGCTAATATCCATCCAACGACAGGGAGTAAGCTCTTCATCCTCCGGCTGCTATCCCCACAGATGAATGCATATCCAGAACCAAAAAAAACGGTCATAGCGCATACAATCGCAATCATTTCATCCTCCACAAATGGCAAAAATCTCAGAGGCATCGTCGTAGGACGTACCTGGGTAAAACCGGTTCATGAACCGAAAAAAGATACACTGGTCGGTGAGTATCTTGTCCTTTAGATACTGCAGTTGAAGGGTAGTAATCGTTCGTTTTTGAGCGTTTCGCTCGGCAAAAAAGGCGAGTGCTTCCCCGCCACCGAGTCCGATAAGTTCCTCGGCAGCACTAAGTGCGTTCATGCCAAATTTAGCTGCTCCCGCGAGAGCTCCTCCACCAATGATGAGCTGTGCCGCTGTACCGTAGATTTTGTTCAGATTTTCCAGGCCAGGTAGTACCGCCTTTGCGTTATCCGTCACCGCGGCACGAATCGGGTTGTTGTCTGGCACAACCTCGCCATGGAGGCGGGGTTTGGGCCATTGTGCCTGAGTCCATTGCTCTAGATCCCTGTCGCAAGGAATGAAGTAGCTGGCCTTCGCCCAATCTTCGAAGTGGCGGGCGACATTGGGAAATTCTTCTGGGCGAACGTGACTTTGAGATCCCTGAACGATGGCGCTCGCGAAGCCAATAAATTCATTAGGGTTGTAAGCCACTCCCGTCCGTACATCGAGGTACGCCAAGCCGTCTGGGGTTGTAGAGGAATGTATGTCGTATCCCATTGCCTGCAGTTTTAAGAACAGACGAGCAGCATGCGCCCTTTGTTTGTCTGCCGGAGACGTCTTATTTGTCTTCCTAGGCTTAGTGCGTGTTGTCACTAAATTGGAGCGATCAGCAGCGGCACCCGTGAGAGGAGCAAGCTGTTCTGTGAGCCGGGACCGGTGTGGCATGGGAAAGCCAAGCATGCTGGGACTTCGGGTGGTCGCACTTCGAGGGGATAAGGTATTCGACTGGGCTTCGTACCCAGCGGCTTGCGCTAGTCTGGCCTTACGGGATCCTGGCTGAGTGTGATGGTGCGAGGCCGTTCGATTCGTTTGATTCCGTACGATGGTGTGCCTGGGTGTGTACACGGTCGTCCCTCGATGACGTTCGACCTTCTGTACGCAGCCCGGGGGTGAACTATCTCACGAATTGGTAAAAATAATGTGGCGATATGAAAAATAAGCCACGCTCTCAGTCAGAAGACGTGGAGAGGCCGTAGGGGTCGAGGGAGATATCTGCTTTTTGTGCCCCTATACGTTATGCCCGATATGACCTCTTCGATTCCGAATCGACATATTCCAGGTCCAGTTCTTTGGCACATAGAATCCTGCCTCGTGCATTGCATTAGCGTAGTCCTCGAACGCCCCAAAGGACGTAAGCGTCACCACCTCATCGTACATGCCAAGCATACGAGGATGGAATCCAGTGATTGGAAGACCTTCGCCCTCTACCATTTCATTACCTGTGATCGCACCAAAGATATGGCTTCGATGTGACTCCGCGTTGTGATGCACTCGCCGATTGGCCCCTGCGCCCATCTCTGCATTCAAAGCATTGACGCATTCGAGTATTCTGGGTGTGACATTACCCATGTCATCATGTTCATCAAGCGCATCACCAGGCCGGACTCCCATTGAACCTTGTGTACGGTCCATGTGTCCGTAGCTCGCCGCTCCCGTGGTTAGGCGCATGTCGAGAGACTGGTCCATATTGACTCCGGCAGCGAAGTCGAGCCCGGGCTGGCTGAACTGCTGCCGTCCGTCCGGTGCAAACTGCAGTCCATCGCGATGTATCGGCGCAAGGGTACGCCTACCGTAGTCATTCCAGGTGGGGCAGACAGCCATCAGGTCGTAGTCCCCTGTCATTGGACGGTTTCCTGCGCCGACCTCTGCAGAACTCATAACGTTCAGAGGTTTCTGCGAAAACGGTGCTGTACGGGCTAACATCTCGGTGGATGCGTTAGGGTTTTCCGTATTGATGACAAAAATTTTGTATGTGCCGAGGGATTCTTGAGCAAGAAATGAAAAGTCAGCGCCATCGCCTGGGCGAGTTGCTCGAAGAATCAGGTCGGCACTTCCTGCAATATGTTCGACAGAGCGCAGTGCTAATCGGCCTTTTGCGGCTCGATTCTGTTGGATGTCTAGTTCTTCGCGCGTCAGCTCAAGCTGCACCTTATTGATGAATCCACCACGTATACCTGCATTATTTTTCTTGGTTCCCTTTGCAGCAGCAGCTGGGATGTGGCCTACCTTGCTGTATTCCCCTTCATGCGGGACGAATCCCGCTTGTGGGCCCCAATCGGAGCTTTTGCCTTTGGCGTGAAAGTTTTTCGTAGGGTAGCCACGCTCAATCCATCGTAGCGACCATGGCCCAGTGCTTCGGAACATAATCACGGTATTCAAACGGCGAGCAACGTTTAGCGTGGCATGCATATCAGCCATGGTCATGCCATTATCTTCGTGAGCGAATGAGCCGCCTAGGCCTGCAATAACCGACATTTTGGCCCCTTATGGTGCTTGTGGAGCTTTGAGGTAGAACCCGCATAGCCTAATACTCAAAAGCTGACTCGTCGAGCAGATGACATTTTCATAAAGAAAAAAGTCAGTAAGTAGCAATGAATAATCCGAGAGAATTAGCGAGGTCGAATGCAGGCGGTGAAGTCGTCTGGGATGGGGGATTCAAAATCCATGGTGGTCCGATGTTCTGGATGCCGAAACGTTAGTTGGTGGGCATGGAGATACAGCCGTAGGCTTGGCTGAGTCAGTCCATGGTGTACCTCTGGTTGGTGTCCATATGCCACGTCACCCACAATCGGTAGTCCGGCGTTTTGTAAGTGTAGCCGGATTTGGTTCGTACGACCGGTATGCGGACGGACGCACAATAGGGCCGTTCCGTCTTTCAGTGTTTTGCAAAGCTCGAAATCGGTACGTGCGGCTCGGCCTTGAGTGTGGATCTCACGTGTTCCACCGATAGATGGGGCCTGTTGGATCGGCATGTCTATGGATGTTCGGGATACGTCCGGAGTGCCATGCACGCGTGCCATGTAGACTTTCTTTACTCGCTGTGCAGTGAACTCATTTATGAGGAAGCCCGCGGCTTGCGCAGTCTTCGCAAAGACAAGGAGTCCTGTGGTATTTGCATCTAGGCGATGTACTGGTTTGATTCTAATGTCGGGCCACGCAGTTCGCGTAATTATCACGACAGAATTGCGATTAAAGCGGCCGCAGGGATGGACTGGTAGCGGTGCGGGTTTGCTTACTACGAGGATGTGGTCATCTTCGTAATGGACAACAAGACCGGTAGCAATCGGAGGTTCCACCATGTTTGGTATGACAAGCTTGACAATATTTCCTGCGACCAGAGGTTGGTTGAGGCGCGGACGCTTATCATCGATGAGTAACCAGCCTTTATCGAGGTGGCTGGACATCAGTTCTGGTGCATCGCGGTAGGTCGGGAATTGCTTGAGTAGAGAGCTGAGACTCTGGCCAGCACTACGCTTTCGAATAAAGACCGGTCGGTGGTTATCGTACGGCGTACATCCTGGTTGTTTCGTAGCTGCCGCTTGGAACGCTTCCGTACGCTCTTGAATCGATACACTCACACTACGAAGGCTTTGGTGGGAACGCTATTCCGCGCATCCCAGCGGACCACTGTGGATACTTCTTCATAATTCCGAGGAAGCTATCGGAGACAAGTTCCAGTGCAAGCCATTGGCGCAGATGCGAGTACGGTGTTTGGTCGAACCACTGTCGGTTCGTATTGGCAAATTGCCGAATGAAGGGCATGACGGCAGCGTCCACTAATCCACGTTGCTGTCCACTCAAGTAGGGGTATTCGCGCAGCTTAGAATCGAGAGCTGATAGGAAGGATTCCGCGGCAGTTCGATGACTGATTGGATCGACTCCTTCGTACCGCGTTGGATATTTGTATCGGTCAAGATGGAACTTAAACTCAGCGTCGTTGCGTTCAATGATGGCAGACGCATACTCGACAGCATTCGGGTCGGTCGGTAGCCATCCTTCGGGGTCGTGCTGTTCAAGTGCCCACCGAATAATATCCATACTTTCGTCCAGTACGGTTCCATCGGTCAACCAGAGAACGGGAACCGTCCCCTTGGGTGAGAGCTCCAACATGTGGTCTGGCTTATCGCGCAGAACGACTTCACGCAATTCCACATCGATTTGGGCCGATAGTATCGCCATGCGTGCGCGCATGGCGTAAGGACACCGGCGGAAGGAGTACAGTACGGGAAGGTTGCGCTGCTTTACGGGCGTATAGCGTCGGGTGACCTCTCTGACCGTTGGTTTGCGGCCAAGGTGTACTTCACCTCGTTCTCTGGCTAATCGTATCTGCAGGTGCCGTTCTGCAAACCGTGCACGTTGGTCTGGCGTTATGGTGTCATGACATGCAGTGCAGCACACTCCCTCAATGTACTCAGGCGCCTCACGTTCCTTTGGGCCGACGGGCCGGCGACATCCCGCGCACATCTCATAGTCGCCGGGCTTTAGACTGTGGTCTACGGATACGCGTTCATCGAATACAAAGCAGTCGCCTTCCCACAGACTCTCTTCTTCGGGGATGTCTTCGAGGTATTGCAGGATACCGCCTTCGAGATGGTACACTTCCTTCACCCCTCGGCTGAGTAGGAAAGAGCTGGCTTTTTCACATCGAATCCCGCCCGTACAGAACATCGCCACCCGTTTCTGACCCTGCAGTTCTGGAGCTCTCTCAGACCACGCTGGGAAGTCCGTGAACGACTGCGTTTTAGGGTCGATCGCACCGCTGAATGTGCCAATGCTGACCTCGTAATCATTTCGTGTATCTATCAACACAACATCGGGGTCAGTAATTAGGGCATTCCAGTCCTTAGGTTTGACGTAGGTGCCGACTCGTTCGGTCGGATCAACATCTGGTAGGCCGATCGTGACGATTTCTTTTTTCAGACGGACCTTGAGGCGCAAGAAGGGCATAGTCTCAGCCCACGATTCTTTGTGTACGAGGTCGGCCAGTCGAGGGTCTTCCCGCAGATATTTGAGGAAGGATCGAAGTTCGGACTCTTCACCCGCAATGGTTCCATTGATGCCTTCATGCGCAAGCAAGAGCGTGCCCCGGAGGTCTAATGCATTTGCGCGATGATAGAACTCATCACGCAATGTTACATAATCGTCGAGCGACACGAATTTGTATAAGGCGGCGATAAGCGTCCGCGGCATCCCGGGCTCCTTCGATTCAATTCCAGTATCGGAAACCATAGCGGAGATTACGTGAAGCCAATAGCTCGAATTTGGCGCGTTCTAAACAAGAAAGTTCGTTCACATCCACCCAGTAGCACTTTGACTCGTCGTAGGCGATAGCGGAACCCCGTAAGAGAATCCGTTCTCTTTACCACTTGAGCGGCACACGACGATGTATCGGCCTAGGTATGACGTTTTGATATGGATGGGCACTACCCATCGATATCATCAAGGCACTGGCGTAGGCTCTCACCGGGAATGGATCGGTGTGCATATACCGACAATGTCGATGTCGCACGCTGCGTGACCTGCATGAACTCAGGAGTCACGCCGACCACGTGCAATCGGCCGTTCGCTTGTTCGGCCAGCGTACTGACAAGCTCCAGCATTTGGAGTGCAGCGTATCGCATACCCGGAGCATGGCTCACGTCAACGATTAGCGTGCGGGAGGGCTTCACTAACGGCAGCAGCACTCTGCCCAAATGTTCAACCGCCGCATAATAGAGGTCGCCCGTAACTTGCAAGACAACCGTATTGCTATCAGTGGATGGAGATACGGGCTCCAAGCCGGAGGGTGTCGGAATGAGCAACTGGATTTCGGGCGTAAGAGATTGTCGTAAGTGAAACCAGAGACCGGCACCACCGCCTACGAAAACGGCATATTCCAGTGGGAGTACGAGGGTGGAGCATAGGGTCATGCCAAGTAGGAGTCGCGTAATCGGTGCGCTGACCCACATTCGGGTAATACGAGGTACATTGACCATCCGTATGGCCGTGACCAGGAGGACACCGGCCAACGAAGCTAGCGGGATGTAACTGACTGCTTCACCTGCGAACAGAAGTACGGGGACGGTAAATAAAGCGGCCATGACCGGTGCTAGTCGTGTTTGTGCGTCTCCCAGTCGTAGCAGCGCTGACCGCGTTAGACTCGCAGAGGACGGAAATGCGCTGGAGAATGCTCCTACGATATTTGCTACTCCTTGGGCCATGATTTCTCGCCGCATATCCGGCTGAGCGCCATTTGCTCGGGCTGATACGGCCAGCTCGAGCGTACCTAGGAGAGCGATGGTTGCCGCCGGTACAAGTAGAGATTGGATTAGCGCGATATCAAAGGCTGGCATAGAGCCGGGCGGCCAGCCACTCGGTACTGTGGACCGGTCGCCAACGGTGGAAAGTCCTACGTCCGTATTGAGTCCGAAGATGGCTGCGGCTGAAGCGGCAGCAATCACCGAGAGAAGTGCCACGGGTATCTTGGGCGCATGTTTTTTCCCCAACATAATAGCCGCGGCAGTGGCGAAGGTCAGCAGTACACTGGGCCATTGGGGAGCGGTCCCATTTTGAAGCTGTCTCCAGATCCCACTGAGTTCTCCGAACAGTCCGGAATCCGATATCGGTGCAAACCCGAAGGCCTCATCAAGTTGCATGACGATGATAAGTATACCTGCACCGGCGGTGAATCCGGCGAGCACAGACTCCGGCAGAAATCGCACGAGCGATGCGCCACCTAGCGCGGCTGCAATCACGCGAATGATGCCCGCTAGCAGTACCAGTGTCGCCAGAGCGCCCAGGCCTTCCTCGGTAACGAAACCATCCGCACCTAACCATGGTCCTAATGCCGCGAGAATCAAGAGTCCGGTGGTATTTGTTGGGCCCGTAATGATGTAGGGGTTTTTCCCGACAAGTGCGGCCACTACCCCGGGGACAGCGGCGGTTACTAGCCCATATGCGGGAGGTAATCCGCTCATCATGGCATAGGCTAAACACTGTGGGATACCCACTAGGGTGACGGTGAGGGCTGCGGTCAGATCGGCGCGTAGGGCGTCCATCCGGTGGACTGATGTAGCAGGTGAGAGCATTCATCTTCCCGTGGCAGAGGCAATAGCCGGCTCGTAATGAGTCGTTCTTGCATCTGTTGTTGACCGAGTGATTTACAGTGTTGAGACACGCTATGATGACGCTGACCACTTCATTACGTCAATGAAAGCCACATGTTGAGTATTGATAGCAGCCATCAAGCCTACCAGTTGTCTCGCACTCAGGCCTTCAGGATGACCGTTGAGGTCTAAAACAAAGCCCACTGATTTGAGACTGACTTTCGTCAACTAAAACTTTTTCATACACTCCCGCCCGGCGCTCGTGAGCAGATGGGAGAACATATGAACACAAACAAAATACACTTGGTGGTTAGCTTGGCAGTCTGGCTGTCGACTCCAGCCGCATGGGCTTGTGGCGGATTCTTTTGTGACAATTCAGCACCCGTTATCCAGATGGGAGAGCAGATTGCCTTTGGAGTGGATGGGAATGCAGTAGATGTGCATGTACGCATCGACTACGAAGGACCATCAGAATCATTTTCTTGGGTACTACCTTTACCCGCGCAGCCAACGGTATCTGTAAGTGACCAGGCGTTATTCGACACACTCATCGCGCAGACGAATCCGCAAATGTTCACGACATGGAGTGATTACCCAGGTTGTCGTTTCCCAGAAATGGACTTTGACAGCGCGTCCGGTTTTAGTGACGGGATGGACTCAATTGACGCGGTGGAGGAACCAAACGAGTCTCCGGGAGTGGTGGTTCTGGATTCGGGACAAGCCGGTCCATACGATTATTACGTAGTGGAGGCGGCCCCGGGAGCTGAGACGGGGGCGCTTTTCAATTGGTTGAATGAAAATGGTTATCAGCAGCCGGTAACAGCAGAGCCATTGGTTGATTACTACTCCGCGATTGGATTCAAGTTCGTAGCCATACGCCTGCAAAAAGATCAATCGACCGGGGCCATTCGCCCACTACGGCTCCAATATGAGTCTCCAACGTATGCCTGTGTTCCGCTGCGTCTGACATCGATTGCCGCTGGCGATGACATGCCCATTACCGCCTGGATTTTCGCAAAAGCACGCGCGATCCCTATGAACTATCTGCATGTCACCTTGAACCCTGAGGCATTCGATTGGATTCGTTGTGGTCAGCCCCAAGGCTCGCGCTCCGATTTCGGATTCCAGTCGTATTTCCCCTCACAGTGCGACTACAACGGATTGCTCAGTGACGCCGTTGACGAAGCGGGCGGCCGCGCATTTGTGACAGAGTTTGCCGGCGATACGCCAGCAGGGCAGGTGCTGTCGCCGTGGATGGAAGACTATCTGAAGGAGCTGGAAGACCAAGGCCTATCCGACAAGGACTTCTTTCTCGACATTGTGTCCATGTTTTCATCGTCGGCTGGTTTATCCAGTGTGTTGGCCAATTTTCAGAACCAACTAGACAACATGGATGGTGAGCTTTGTACCGATGCGGCTCAAGAAGATGAGCAGTGGGTATGGGATACGTACTCATGGTGTCTTCCTGATGATGTGAAGATCGACCGCAAGCTACTAACCGATGACGTCAAGTTGTTCATTATTGAGCCACTGGCCGGGGCACAGTCCCTATTCGATAACTACGCATATGCCACGCGTTTATCGACTACCATGTCACCAAGTGAAATGACGCTTGACCCACTCTTTTCCTTTAATCCGGATCTACCAAAGGTAGAATCAACAACCACTGCGGTCGCAGAGCCGGTCTGCACGGATGGTGACCCATTTGCTATCCGCCTCAAACTCCCAAATGGCGGTACTAAAATTATCTATGGTGAATTTGGCTTCGGTTTCACGCCAGAATCGAACTACCTCTCTGAGGATGCCGCAGGAATGGTACAAGTACTGAATGAATCGGGCCCGCCATTATTGATTTCAGAAAGTGATATCGCACGCGAGCAGCTGGTGATTGAGGGACGAGGGCCGAGTGAGGGTCGGTCTGATATTGAAGCAAATGAGGACGACACGATTACCGACCCTACCGGTACTTTTGGGCAAGACCCTGAAAGCCGCATCGATGAGCAGGCGGAAGCACCCGAACGTAGTGCATCGGACGATGGTTGTACTGCGGCGCACGGGCCGCAATCTCAGGGGGGGTATGTACTGCTGTTGGGACTACTTGCCCTGGCATTCATTGCCCGGAGACGCCAGTCCGAAGACACGCCGGTTCAGTAATTGTCACCCACCATTCAGCAATCGTGCGTGAGGTGAACCTTATCCGTGTCCTTTCGCACGAGTGCTTCTATCCCTCCCATGTATAGGCTGATCAGATGCGGCTCGCATATACGATTCTCTACGTACAGGACGTGAAAGCGTGCGCTTCATTATGGTCGGATGCATTCGGCCTTTCCGTGTCGTACATGCACGAGGATGGCATCTATGCCGAATTAGCGACGGGTGAGACCACATTAGCCTTTGCAGAGATTGAATTTGGACGCGGACATTTCGAAGATGCCATCACTCGAGAAGGATTTAGTCGGCCGCCATCCCGATTTGAAGTCGGTTTAGAGACAGCCGATGTGCATCAGGCGCATGATGGTGCGGTTCGTCTTGGATTTATCTCGGTCGTGAAGCCAAAACAGAAGCCTTGGGGACAATGGTTTGCCTGGCTTCGGGACCCTGATGGGATACTTGTGGAATTGTCTACGCCTGCCGTGAGTCCCACGGAATAAACGATGACGTACCCCACTCGTATTGTGTCCATGTGTCCGTCCATTACAGAGACGCTGCATGCGCTGGGGGCCTGGGCGCAAGTGGTCGGCCGTACAACATATTGCGTTCATCCCGAGGGAGCAGTCAGCGGTATCGCAACGATTGGGGGAACCAAACGGCCCGATGTGGAAGCCATATGTGCATTATCCCCGGATCTCGTGCTTTTCAACGAGGAAGAGAATCGCCGAGAAGATGCCGAAGTCTTGAGACATCGCGGGCTACGGGTGGTCTCGTTTTTCCCCAAGACACTTTCAGATACGGCGGACTATATCGAGTCACTTGGTGCGTTATTAGGGCGTGAATCGATGGCTCAAACCTTGGCGTCCGAATTACGCCAGGAAATAGCTCGCCCGACTGAACCCGGCCCGCCGATTCGCTTCATATATCTCATTTGGCGCAAACCCTGGATGGCGGTTAGCAATGACACGTTCATTTCACATCTCCTTGCACATGTGGGGTTTCAAAATGTGATCGTAGGCTCAGACCGATACCCAATGGTAAAAGCGGAGTCGCTCATGGCACTCGATATCGACGTGGTGTTGCTATCGTCTGAGCCGTTTCCTTTTGCAGACAAGCATGCCGTGGAACTAGCGGACAGCAGTGGATTACCGCGTACGCGTTTTCAATTCGTCGATGGTGAGCTGCTGTCGTGGCATGGTGTACGCACGATACGCGGGGTGAAGTACGCGCGCGAGCTCAGACGTCGTCTGTCCACGGTGGTATCCATGCAAAGCGGATGACGACAGAGGTTCCTGTCGTGGTGTGAGGTACGGTCTAATCGCCCAGTAAGATACCGGGATTGAGCACTCGGTCCGGGTCAAAATGCGTGGCTAGCGACTCCAGCGCTTTCATCCCTAATGCCCCCTTTTCAGTCGGCAGGAAGGGAGCATGATCGCGTCCAACCCCATGTTGGTGACTGATCGTGCCGCCACTGTCGACCACGGCTTGCGATGCCGCTGCCTTCATTGCCCGCCAGTACCCCATCGTTTGCTCATAATCCTTGCCGTTGGCGAATATGTAGGTCGTGTAAATGGACGCGCCTTGTGGGTAGATGTGCGACATGTGGGTAAAGACATGTACTGGCAGGTCTGGAACCGCTTCTTGAATGGCCGATTCGATATTGTCGACTGCTTGTGGCAGCCTCGCCCAATCGACGCATGTTTCTAACGTGTCTACCGCGTAGCCCTGCTCCCACAAGGTGTGTCGCAAGTAGGGTGATCTAAAGCGGCTGTGCTCCCAGGTTTTCCCTAGACTAGTACCGAGATTTATAACGCCTAACTCACTAAAAAGCCGCTTTAGTTGCGCTTTTGAACTTCTGCATTGTTGTGCACTACCCGTCAGCCCAAAGGTGACCATGGATTTACCGGCTCCAATGCCTCGGATTGAGAGGTAGCGTTGGAGCCACGCCACTGCCTTTGGTTTACCCGCGAGGGTTAGTTGCGTTTCGGTTTCTATCGCATTGGATAAGCGGAGCATGGATAGCGGAATTTTTCGCTGTGCCGCTGTTCGGGCCAGTTCAATCGCAGTCGACCAGCTCGGAGCAAATGCGACGTGGAATTCTTCTTTGTCGGCAATTGGCGTCACTCTGACTTTTACTTCGCTAATGATTCCAAAACGGCCTTCGGAGCCCATGATAATTTCGCGGATATCCGGACCCGCCGAAGATGCAGGAATGGTTGGGACCTCAAGCGTCCCTTCGAAGGTTTCTAGACTACAGCCCGCGAGCATCTGTTCGATACGCCCGTATCGCCAGGATTGTTGGCCACTCGACCGGGTGGCGACCCATCCCCCAATCGTGGAGAGTTCGTACGATTGGGGGAAGTGGCCAAGGATGTATCCGTGAGGTCGTAGCTGTGCCTCGATATCCGGTCCTTTTGTACCGGGGCCGAACGTCGCGATTTGGCTCACCTTGTCGATGTGTTTCAGTTGGTTCATCGCAGCGAGGGAGAGCGTAAGAATGGGCTGAGATTGTTTTGTTGGTGTCACGTGTCCTGCGACGGAGGTACCACCACCATACGGAATCAGTAGCCACCCGTGCTCTTTGGCGAGACTCAAAAGCTCCCGGATTTCCGAGGCATTTTGTGGAGTAGCGACACCGTCGGGGAATACCTCGAATTTGCCGCTACGCATCGCAAGCCAGTCGGGGAGGCTCTGTCCACGAGCATGTCGAATTCGCGTATCTGGTGTTCTATCGATCAGTGGATGCTCAGGTAACAGGCTCTCCGGTACGGTTGGTACCACGGCATCTAGGCTCGCGTCTGGTAGGACATGACCGGCGCCTATTTTTCCTTGTAAGAACTCTTGGCCGCCCGCAGGCATAGGATAGTGGTTAGTGGGACCCCCGGGGGCAATTTGCGCTCGGAAATGGACAATTTT
>PKDL01000478.1 GCA_002863065.1 Pseudomonadota bacterium | reverse complement strand
TTCAGGTCCTAGCAACCGATGAAATGACGGTTGCAGATATCCGTGCGGCGTTTCTCCTCGCTATCGAAACGGTCGGCCTATCCTTGGTGCGTGGAGGAAAGTTCACGCGTATCGTAGACACGTCACGGATACAGGGCAGAACTCCCATAGCAGAGGATAAGTACCGCACAGGCTGGGTGACTGAATTTATCGAAGTCCCTGATGGTGCTACGACCAGTATACGACAGCTTGCGAGAATGGTGGTTGGCCCCGAAGCCGAGGTGAGTATCGACAAATCGGGCCGCACACTGGTTGTGAGCGGTCGTGTTGGGTCCATTCGCCGGTTGAAACGCATATTGAGGAATCAATCTACTTTGAAAGGTGCTTGGGGAGTGGCTGTCCCAATGCTGCCATCCCATCTGACTGCCGAAGATGCAGCCACCTTGGTTCGAAAGCTCAGTCCTCATTTATCCTCGCCAGTAGATACCGTGGTTGTGTCCCATGGGCGAAGATTAGTTTTGGTGGGGCAACAGAGCGAAACTGCTCGCTTAGGACATCTTTTCCATCGGCTATCCGCAGAGTCTAGGTCCCAATTGCAGTATCGACTTCATCGGTTGAAATCAGGTGCGCATGACGAGTTGATACAGCTACTGCAAAACCGCAGGCATTAATCATCGGGACATATTGACTTGTGATGGGGTTCTGCAGCGGTTGTGGCAATTCGTCACGCTGTAGTCACGCTTTCCTCTGAAATTTGAACTACAGTACGCGCGCCGTCGGTGAGTACTCAAGAGTCGTCTTGTGAGCAGTACAGTACGAGGAGATTAGGCATGCGCCTATTGATAATAATAGCCTGTGGGGTAGTAGCTTCAGCTTGTAATTCGAAGCCAGGTACGAACACGCTACAAAGTCATCATGCAGCGGATTCACTACCGAGCGCAGGGAACCAGCCCCTCGTTCCTACGATGCCACCAACCTCCAAGCCGAGTGCGGAGCCCGCTCCCACTATGGCGATATCTTCTCTCGATGCGTTGAAGCAGCCGGAGCCCTTTTCGGAAGCAGAACTTATGCGCGAGGCGACTAAGCTGGTGCGGAAAAACCCAGGAACAGATTCGACCCTAGTGACGTGGCCTGAATACGGTCGGCCCACCATTCGTGAGGATGCGCAGGGCGACATCCTTTCTTGGTATGAAGCGCGTAAAATTGGTAAACGAAGCAAAGCGGAACGCCCGAAGGGAGCCGGTAAGCCCATACGCACGTTTCACCGTCTAATCCGCAATCGGCCAGTCGCTTCAGTGGGCTCAGACGGCCTGCTGACGGTTCGTTTTAAGACCGTGCGGAAAGTCACCAGTGCCACCCTATATGTTGGTGAAATGCTGCGAGATGACCTCATTGCTAATCCTAGGTTCAGAAAATCCACGAGTAGGTTCGTTGAGACCGCATCAGAGGGCGATGCGTATGCCTATGCTATTTCTTACCCGCTACCCAAATTACATCACTGGAGGTACCGCACACGCGGACCACAGCATGACGTCGTATGGCGATTAGTACTTTTTGATCAGGCGCTCAGCGCTACGCGCGTTCGCGATGGTCGCGTATCAGTTCGCTGTACTCCGGGACCATGTGGTGTCTTCAATGATGAGGGGACATTGGTGTCTACCTATCGTCGGCTGCCTACTTTCTTCGCAAACCCGGTCGTCGATCAGGTGTCTGATTCCAGCGCTTTGGTTTCTTTTCGAACGGACACTTCGACCTCCGTGACCGTACTGGTGACGGATGGATTACACACGGCGCGATTCACATCCAAGACGTCGACGGATTCGCATGAATTACTGATTGACGCGTTGAAGCCAAGCACGAGATATCGCTACGCCGTCGTCCTTGCCGATGCTGCGGGCCAGGTATCTAGCTGGCCCGGAGCAACATTTGTGACGGCCCCAATACCTGGTGCTGATACACCAGTGCGTCTTGCGGTGATGAGCGACAGTCGTTCCGGCGCTGGAAGCGACGAAGAGAACTATTGCAATGTAAACAGACGTGTACTGGAGGGTTTGATGTCGAATGCATTGCGCGGCGGGGCACAGTCCATTCTGTTTGTCGGAGATTTGGTGGATGGCTATACGACCGAACCAGAAGACTTTCGATACCAACTTGAAGGTTGGGTTCAAGTAACAGCACCCTTCGGAGCATATGTGCCCATCTATGAGGCTATCGGTAATCATGAGGCTGTGGTGGCCGCCGATTCGCATGGTTGGAGAAGCCCGATGTCTGGTGCTGGTTCGACTGAGTCGGTGTTCTCAGATGTCTTTTCGAATCCTACGAACGGACCAGTACATTCGGATGCGAGTGCGCCTTCACTCCGTGAAAATACGTACAGCGCTGATTTTGGGAATGTCCACTTTGCTGTGATCAATTCCAATTATTGGGTGCGTTCGCATCCTGATGATTTGGATCATCCGATGGGCGCCAAGGGCTACCGAGAAGGGACAGTTGATCCTGAGGTGCTGGATTGGCTGGATAAGGATTTGGCGGATGCGCGCAGTCGCGGTCAGAAGCACCTTCTCGTCGCCACGCATGAGCCCATGTTTCCCAACGGCGGTCATACGAAAGACGGGATGTGGTGGTTCGGAAAGCACGAAGATATGAATGCAATGCGTAATCGTCTCATACGCCTCATGTCGAAGCATCAGGTAGCCGCGATACTCCATGGTGACGAGCATAATTACAGTCGTTTGATCGTGCGAAGAGGTGATACGGAGCTCTTTGACGCCGCTGAACACCCCATCACCCAAATCATAACGGGTGGAGCGGGTGCTCCCTGGTATGTTCAACAGACGGACCTTCCTTGGTCAAAGCAGGTGGTGAAATTCGATCTACGGCAGCACGTGGTGTTTGTGGATGCGGATGGTGATGTACTAACTGCAACGGTTCAGGCATTGACCGGAGAAACGATCGAGACCTTCACACTCTCGCCATTAGACTAAAATGGAGAAGTGCGATCACTCGCCAGCCTGCGGCTTCAGAGACACCACGTTATGTGGCGCTACGCGACCGATACCCTTTAGCTCCATCTCTTCGAGGGTCTCTACAGTGATCCGATCACCTAAAGCCGATAATGTATTGTCACTAATAAGAATTTGGGTAGCCTTTGCCGCCCCGCATAGTCGACTGGCGAGATTCACTGGAGGGCCTATGACCGTGTAATTCATCGTACGTGATGAGCCCATGTAGCCGGCGACGAGTCTGCCTGTGTCGACCCCAATCCCGATGTTGAGCGCTTCCAGGTCATTTTGGAGACGATGCGCATTGTATTCCGCCAGCGCATCCCGCATGGCGACCGCAGCGGCCACAGCCTTGAACGGACCATCTGTCACGGCTAATGGGACACCCCAGAGCGCCATCAGGCCATCGCCGAGATATTTATCTAGTGTGCCTTCGAACTCGAACACGATGTCTACCATGGATTCGAAATGCTCGTTCAACATCCGGACAATGTCTTCCGCTTCTAAGCGTTGCGACATAGATGTAAACCCACGGATGTCCGTAAATAATACCGTAGTCTCGTGGCTTTGGCCGCCTGGGGCGATTTCAACCTTCCCAGACACGAGTTCTTCAACAAGCGCGGGGGATAGTAATCTCGAAAAGCGTTCCCGCACACGAAGCTGCTCTTCACGCTGGGCAATGAGTATTGAATTCTCAATGGCAAGTGCAGCTTGATTGGCAAGACCCTTTACAACCTCTAGGTCGCCTTCGGTAAACGCGTGTGTGGAAAATAGTGAGTCGAGGTGAATGATGCCAAGTACGCGCTCTGTTCTTGTGACCAGTGGGACAGACAGAGAAGAACGGACCCCCGTGGCGATAATACTATCTGACGGGTCGAGGCGATTATCTACCGTGAGGTCATTCGACTGAAACGCCACCTTCTGTTCGAGCACTTGCTCAATTAATGTTCGGCTGATGCGTATCTCGCTGTGTGCTCCGCCTTGTTTGCTGTGCACGAATCGCGTTACGAGTTCGTCGGTTTGTTCGTCTCGGAGCAGGATGGCTCCTCGATCGCACGGCATCGCCTCAAAGAGGCTGTTCATGATTTTTGATAGTAGTACATCTAAGTCGACTTCGAGTGCGATGTCGCGCTGCAGTTTCCAGGCGGTCCGTAAGCGCTCGTAATCTTTACGGAGCTGAGATGTGTCGTTGATGACCGAGACGGGTCGGTAATTATCTGAGTCGGGCCGGTGCTGAAGCGCAGTAGATATGTTGGGCGCTCGGATACCTGGGAGAATGGTGACTCGGGTCGCTGCTCCAATCATCGGTTCAATAGAATAGTTCTCATCGACAAAGAGGAGTTCTGTGTTCCCAATCAGCAGCCGATCGCCTCCGCTGAGTTCGTGCCTTTTCTCGACCTTATTTCGATTCACGTAGGTGCCGTTTCGACTGCCCAGGTCTTCAACATACCACTGAGAACCGTCGAACTTTACGACGGCATGCTCTTTAGAACACAGCCTGTCGAGCAGTTGTACGGTCTGATTGGGGTGACGACCAAGGCTCAGGGTCTGACCTCTGTGCAGGTCAATTTCCCGTCCAGGCCCTGTGGGGCCCATAATGATTAGCCTGGCTGTCAACGTTGTCTCCGGGAGCGCCTTTGTCTGCTTGCGCTAGTCATACAGACAGTTATGCCGCATTACATCAAGAAAGCGTACCCGTTATTCCTTCGTCGAGAGTCTCAGGGGCGTAGGTGCCACGGACACGCGCACGGCGCTTACCATTAATTCTGCCGTCACGCAGCGCCCTGGAGAAAAGCGTGATATTCCGGTCTGTCAGGAATCGCCACCAGAGCGCAACCCATGACCGGTGACTGACCAGCGAATCGTAGGCCTCTGGGGCCAATGCCTTCAGCTTGGGCAACCGGTTCCATGCAATGAACGGAAAGTCGTGATGCTCGTTATGAAACCCAACGTTGAGTGCCAGTACGTTGAGGGGGCCGTAATAGCTGTAGGTTTCTTGGCCTTGCTCCACAATGTAGTGTTCTTGAATCCAACGTGCGCCAAGCGGATGAGGGCCAATACTGAAAAGAAACGAGAGGGCAAGGTACAGCAGGGCGCTTGGGCCGAGTAGGGCAAATACCGCTACATTATAGACCATCTGCAACGTGAAGTTGATGCCGACGGGAAGCGTCCAGAAGCTGATGTTCTTGGCTTGGGCAAAACGTATGGTGCGAACCGACTGAAAAATCGGGAAGAGGATTTCCCAGGCCAACTTTCCGAGGAACGTACGACCGGCGAGTCGTGCTTCCCAGTCCGCTGCCACATCGGCGTCCAGATAGTAGTCGCCTTGGAACTGGTGGTGCTTGAGGTGATAAATACGGAAGGACGATGATGCCGGCACCACTAAGGGTAGGTTCGCTATCATACCAACCAGCTGGTTTTTCGCTTTGCCTTTTAGGACCAGGTTATGCGCGGCTTCGTGGATTACCACCCACATCGTATGATTCACGAACGCTCCAAAGAACCATGCGCACAAGGCCACAATCCACCATGATGCGTCGGCCAGCGCACCGCCAACAGCTGTTTGTATGGTTGCCCCACCGACCGCAATAAGTGCAGTAATCGGCGTCCGGCCGAAGAGTTGTTTGACCTCTGGATGGTTGGAAAGAATCCATCGGGCTCGGTCGCGGTGGGGTTCTGGGTGGTTTAGCGTGTAAAACTTATCCACGCCGGCGCCAGACTCGTTCCATTCTTCTGCGTCGTGTCCGGGACGCGTCAGGTCGTTTACATCGATGTCTGGCACACTCATGTCTTTGGTGATCGCACTCATGGTATCTCCGTGCACAACGTTTAGTGTGTTCGTACACAACGTCTAACGTGTTGCGCGGCGTTGTAGCAGCGCTTGCGCCCAGTCGCCAGGTTAAAAACTCGACGAAGCGTAACCGGCCTGATGCTGAGCAGGCATTATGGGTACCGTTTGAATTCGCGAAGTGCTTCATCGAGTGCGTATTTATGTTGGAAACCGAGTTCTCGCCGGATCCGGCTATCGTCGATAGTACTGCCGTATTGCAGAAACCGGATTTCGCTGGGCGGAAAGCCCCATAGTCCTGACTTAAACATGCGGGATGCTAGCGGCTCGAATAGAAGATGGGGGACTTCAACTATTGGTTTTTCTAACAGTTCGAGTCCAGTCGATAGTGGGACTGACGGCGGACCTGCAACATTGAACACCCCACGTGCCCCGGGAAGTAGGGTGGCTAGTATAGCGGCCACTACATCGTCTTCGTGAATGACCTGCATTAACGGATCGAATCCCATTAGCTTGGGCAGTCGCGGTAATCTCAGGTAATTCGATGGCGCATTCCGGAGTTTTCCTACGATATGTGATGGCCGTAATACGACCGTTTCTACTTCTGGATGCTTCCACATGAAGCTGGTACACATCATGTCCAGTTCTACGAGCGTACTCGTTGCGACATCTTGCGCTCCCATCAGTGGCGCCTCTTCGTTCAGATACTCTTGGCTTCGCGCGCTCGAACCGTAAAGATTCGCGGTCGACAGCACGATGAGTTTCTGAACTCCATAGCGCACGCAGCAGTCGAGCACTTTTCGGGCGGCCATGACATTGAAAGAGTGCATTGTCGCTGCACCCTGTCGTTGGTCATGCATGATATTCAGGTGGATGACAGTCTCGATATCATGTTGCCGGAATGCTTCTTCGGAGCGTCGAGACCTGAGGTTTACCCGATACATCGTGACGTCTTTGGGAGCATCGGGGAATGGTCGTCGGTCAATACCGACTACAGGTACATCTCGATGTAGTTGACGGGTAAGGCGACGCCCAAAGCGGCCGGAGATGCCAGTCACCAAAATCGAGCGTTGCTTTCGTTTTCGGGGGCTCATCGGAAGACTCCCGCACGTTCATCAAGGCCCCGTTCAACGAGTGCTTCAATGGCCGATTTTACCCGCTTTACTCGGCGTCCAATCCGGGTCTCATCTGCATTCGCGTCGCCTTCAAAGTGCAGCGCATCTCCATAGAGTATGTGGTACTTCGTCGGCATTGGTAGCGGTAAAATCGTGGGCGTAATCGGTACGGCGGGAGTGTTGAGCAGTTTGGCCATGGCCTCCCAGTTTTTCAGATTGACCGTTTGTTCTTCAGCTCCAACAACTGCAACTGGGATGATCGGCGTATTAGTCTCCATGGCCAATCGCATAAAGCCGTAGCCGAATTGTTGCAGCTGATACCGCTTTTTCCATTCTTTCGAAATACCCGCCGCGCCTTCGGGAAAGACTAAGATGGCCTCATCGGCGCTCAGGAGTTGTCGACAGTTATCTGGTGTTCCGACGACCTGCCCGCACCGGGCCATGAAGACTGAGACATAAGGAAGGGTGGGAACCCACCGTTCCACCATGGCACGTAGCATCCGCGGAGGATCGCGGTCCAGCAAAAGGGATGTTCCGATCATGGCCCCATCGAATGGTAGTTGCCCAGAGTGGTTGGCTATGAGTAGGGCACGTCCAGACTGTGGAACCTTATGAATGTCATAGGTTTTTGTTCGAAAGTAATGGCGATACAAGACCGCACAGGGTGGCATCGCCTTTTTCACGTATTCGGGTGAATAGCCGAAAGCATCATAACCGTGTTCATTTAAGTGGTGGCCCGTGAGCTTATCAATGCACTGGGTTACCTCGGGATCACTCCATGTTTGCCGGATACTTGATGCATGAAACGCAAGACGTTTTAGGACATTTGATGGCTTACCAGCACTGCTCATGTAGCAACCTTACAATACAGTGCAAATCGAAGCGATGGGTGTCTATCAGGCAAATGCACTTGCCACCCGCGTACAGTCCGATAACGTGCCGCGACTGAGATGTCCGAGGATGTTCATGGAAAAGCTCATCACGCAAAACAAGCAGGCAAAACGAAACTACTCAATAGAAGATGAGTTTGAGGCGGGGCTTGTCTTGATGGGTAGTGAAGTCAAAAGCTTGCGCGGTGGGAAGGCAAGCCTAGATGAAGCATATGTTCGTTACTATGCGAATGAGATATGGCTTGTTGGCGCGCACATAGCACCGTATGAGAACGCTCATCGCACCGGACACGATACGAAGCGGGAGAGGAAATGCCTCCTCAAACGTAATGAAATCGATAAGATTTCGATTCGTGTTGTAGAACGTGGCTATTCTCTCGTGCCAATGAAGCTCTACTGGAAAGGCGCACGCGTAAAGCTGTTGTTCGGTTTGGGTAAAGGCAAGAAGTTGTACGATAAACGCAAAGACCTGGCTGCGAAGAGTGCTCAACGCGATGTTGAGCGTGAGCTGAAGCGCTACTAACTGGAAGCTGTACTCCTTTTCAGAGATGCTCCATGGTAGTCATGGACATCTATCATGCTTTCAGAACCAATGACGGTGCACACCTGAGTGTTGATGACACCATGGCGCAGTGATTTCACCTTCCTTCATACTTCTCATGGCTATGCGGGGACGCTGCACTTGAACATGGTCGAGGCCTGACATACCCGGACGTACATCTACTAGGACCTATTTGGAGACTAGGTCGCAGGCTATGGCGTCGTCACCCCAGATTATTACAGCGTGCGGTCGCTTGCACTGCTCAGCGTGTACTGTCATGTACCTCCCCAATCGGCCCCCCCATCGGAGGCCCCGTACGCATCACGGTCGGCTCACTATGCGAAGATAGCATTTTTGCTGTTACGACGACTGTGCTTATTGCTGACGTTACGACCCTGTGGTCGGGCTTTCTGACCTACGAACTACGGACTGGCAAGTATGGAGCGAAATCACCAGTCGGCTTCTTGGTAGTCTTTCAAAAAACAGCCCCAGACATGTTGTCCGGTACGCATGCCTTCAAAAATCGGTGCCAGAATACGGGCGGCACCATCGATCACATCCAAGGGAGGGTGAAAACCGAGTTGGTCACGTTTTCTATCGGCATGCTGGGCTGGGTCTTCGTCGGTTATCCAACCCGTATCCACGCTATTCATATGAATCCCATCCTCGATGAAATCGGCTGCCGCTGTTCGGGTCATCATGTTCAGCGCGGCTTTTGCCATGTTTGTGTGCGGGTGGCGGGATGTCTTCAGCTTGCGGTAAAATTGACCCTCCATCGCGGACACATTCACCACATGTTTGTCGCGCTCTGGTGTGCGTGTCATCAGTGATTTGAGGCGACCGTTGATAATGAATGGTGCTGTTGTGTTGACTAATTGCACTTCCAGCATCTCTACTGAGCTCACCTCCTCTAGTTGTAGCCTCCAGCTGTTCCGCTCTCGTAAATCGATTTGTTGCTTGTCGGCGTCTAATGCTCCGACTGGGAAAAGACCAGTAGAGGTGTCATTGTCCTCAGCCAACAGCGCGACCTGACTCGCCTCGGCGGCCGTGGGAATGCTCCTCCTGGTGGAGGGGAGCTGGTTGTTTGTGTGGTGTGCATCGATAAGCCAATCCCTAGCCTGAGGAGGCAGCACATCCGGTTGGCGCTCATGCTCCATGAGATGCAGATAATAGCCCGCCGGGCGTCGCACGGTTTGGCAGGCATTATTTATAATGAAGTCGAGCCGTTGCTCGGTCGATTTCACGTGTTCGCAAAAGGCTTCTACGGAGGGGATATTGCGGAAGTCCAGTGCAAAAATTGCGAGGCGTTTTTCCCAGTGTGGACTGTCGTGTTCCTCCAGAAAGCGTTTGGCTGCGTCGACTGGAAAGCGAGTGGTAACCAAAACGCGCGCGCCTGCTCGTAGCAGCTTTAGCGTCACCTGAAATCCGATTTTTACTCGACCGCCTGTTACGAGAGCGGTTCGTCCCGATAAGTCACCGCTGAGGTTTCGGTAATACAGGTTTGTCTTACCGCATGCTTCGCACATCGAGTCATAGAAATGGTGGACCGTTGAGTAACCTGTTTTACAGACGTAGCATCGGCGGGTTCGATTTAATACCTCGGGTATGGACAGTACTGGCCCAATACCTTCGGACTCTAGCTGCCTGGGTGCGGTACCTTGCGGTCTGGCATGATTGGGGCGGCTACGTTTTTTTCGGATACCGGTACGATTTAGTAGTGCATTATCTTGTTCTGCCGCTTGCGTCTTCGCTTGACTCGCTAACGCACGCTGGAGCTTTTTGCGATCCGTTCGGCTTGCGTAGGTCACTCGTCCAGCCGCTGCCATCAGTCGGTGGTGTTCCTCTTTGCTGAGCGATGCCAGTACAGAACGATCCGCAGCGACGCTCTCCAAGACATCTATCGCGGATAAAAGGCCTTCCCGCGCTGCGGTATTATCATCTGGATGCAGGGTTGTATCGTCCACTGGCTGAGAGTGTGCAGCGCAATAGCAGGGAGAGCAATGGGGAGAGTGTCGAACGCTGCATTGTTTTATTCGACCCAGGTCACTTCCCAGTAACGAGTTTCGCCGCTCACGGTGACTTCTAATGCATCACCGACCTCTGCGCCCATGGCAGCCTGTCCTATCGGGGAGCGTGGAGTGATTACTGTGAAATGGCCGTCTCCGCCTGGGGCAGTGATTTCTAGCCCAGCTCCGACAGGAGCTAGAAAAAAAGTCCGTCCCACTCCTGAGTCTTCGTCTTCGATCTCCACAATTGAGCCTAAGCCAATGCGGTTGTCCTTGTACTTTTTGGGTGGTGAAAAGTGCTCAAGCCGCGCTAATTCTGCGCGCATTTTATCGGCCCGACGCTGTTGTCCGCGTGCCAGTCCACCTTGTTCGAGCTTTACTCGGGCATCTTGTTTACTTTCTTTGGCCGTTACACCATCTTGCACTTCTTGGGCAGCTTTTACGCTCTCACGAGTTGCCACCTGGATGGCTTGGCCCAACTGATTTACAAGCTGCTGTATCATCATATCCTTGTTCATAGCTGTGAACTCTACCGCGGTCGTAGGCGTGGAGCTAAAATTGATACGAATTGAATCGAGCGGTTAGCCCGCAGGTTATCCGTGATCGTGAAGCAGTCGAACGATTTCGAGGACGTCATATTCAATTCGTTCGTTCAATGCATCATAGACATGGCGTAGTCGCGCGCTACCGTGTTCCTCCATCGCAGCGAGTGCCGAGTCGATATCTTCGTCGTCGAGTCCTGTGGCACAGCGCAGCGTTTCATCGTCCAGCTCCCCACCGCTGCGTAGAAATGTTTGAAGATGCTTCACCACGACGGATGTGGATACTCCGAGATCGTCAGCGGTATACGTCAGCGAATTTCCTGTCATCAATGCTGCCACGATTGCCGCGGTGCGAGCGGATGGTCCTTTCGTACGGTGGTGCGGCATTGGGTTGGCGCGTTTTGGTTGAGCGGCAAGCTCAACTTCAGTCCCTAAATATTCACCGATTGCCTCTAAGAATACGGGTCCGTACTTTATGCGTTTGATACGTCCGACGCCGTGTAGCTTACCCATGTCATCGAGCGACCTTGGTTGTTCACTAGCCATTGCAATGAGCGTCTTATCTGTAAAGATAACGTACGGTGGGACGCCTTTGGAATCGGCTAATTCTTTGCGTGTTTGACGGAGTGCCTGGAACAGCCCCTCATCTGCATTGCTTCCAATGAATTGGGATGTCTTCGGTACTCGTCTCGCTTTTTCGGTAGACTTCGGGCGAAGAACGCCTTCCACGCTACGTTCACCTCTGAGAACGGCGCCCGCCTGCGCCGTGAGCTGTAAGGTGCCATACTGCATGTCCTGGTGTAGAAGTTGTAATTGTACGAGTTGCCGTGCCAGGAACGTCCATTCTTTTGCGTCTTTGTCCCGCCCAATCCCGTAAGTGGATAGTCTGTGATGTCCGTGCTGCAGTATTTTTTGGGCACGCGAGCCGCGCAAAATATCGGCGATATAGTTCGCTCCATAGCGTTGGCCTGTCCGATAGACACAGCTGAGAAACTTTTGGGCATCACGGGTGATATCCTGCAGAACCTTCGGGTTGTGACAGTTATCGCACTGGCCACAGGTGTCGTTAGGATAGACTTCACCAAAATAGTCGAGCAGTGGGCGACGGCGGCAAATGTATGACTCGCAATATCCCACCATCTGTTGAAGTTGGATTCTGGCAATCCGCTGTTCAGAGTCTGACTTCTGAGAAATGAAGTATTCGATTGTTCTCAAATCTCCAGGAGCATAGAGAAGCAGGCAATGCGCGGGAAGTCCGTCGCGTCCAGCTCGACCGATCTCTTGGTAATAGCCTTCAATGGTTTTGGGGATGTCGTGGTGTACCACCCATCGGATATCGGGCTTGTTTATGCCCATACCAAAAGCAACGGTGGCTACGATGATATCGACATCATCACGAATAAAAGCATCTTGGTTCTCGCGGCGTATCTTTTCGTCCAGGCCGGCGTGGTAGGGCCTAACATTAAGTCCTTGCTTGCCAAGGTCAGCTGTAACCTCCTCGACGCGTTTTCGTGTGCTGCAATACACGATTCCGGATTTTCCATCGGCTTGTTCAATAAACTGCATAAGCTGCGCGATAGGTCTGGAGCGGTCTTTCACCTCTAGCTGCAGATTGGGCCGATCGAAACTCGCGATGAAGCAGCTGCTCTCTCGCATCCCGAGCACACTAGCAATATCAGTGCGTACCCGGGGGGTGGCGGTTGCAGTGAGGGCCACACAAACGGCATACGGAAATTGCTGCCGCAGCTCGACAATACGACGATACTCCGGGCGGAAGTCATGCCCCCATTCTGATATGCAATGTACTTCGTCAATCGTCAGGCATGACACATGGACCTGGCGCAGGAGTGACTGGGTCCGCGCCTGAAACAGGGTTTCGGGAGCCACATAAAGCAATTTCGCTTCGCCCTGTATCACCTGTCGCTGGTACGTTGCGTATTCCCGCCGGTCTAATGAGCTATTTAGCAGGGCCGCTGGTATTCCAAGCGCGTCCAACTGTCGAACTTGATCCTGCATGAGCGAAATTAATGGCGAGATCACCACTGTCAGGCCATCGAATAACAAGGCTGGAAGCTGATAGCAGAGCGATTTCCCACCACCCGTTGGCATAACAGCAAGGGTGTCTCGGCATGCCAATACGCTATTGATGATGTCTTCCTGAAGGGGCCGAAAGGAGTTATAGCCGAACGTTTGTGCGAGGACGCTAATCGGAGGCGTATCACTCACAGTGGGTGGCCGTGGCACGAGCGGAGTGGGAGCTATCGCCTGCGCCGGTGCGGCGCGGATTATCTCTGCACCATTCGAGTTTTCGCTCCATTGCGAACTGACCACTGGTACATAGTCAGAAGCGTCTGCAATGGGCGGAGGGGCGGGGCGGCCGGTTTCGTCCTCGATCATGACAACAACCTGACGCAGCTCTAGGTACTGTGCAAGTGTTCCGTGGTTTTTTTCTGGAAATCTAACTCGACGAGGGTAAGGCGTACGTCACAGTAGCTACCGCTACAGACCCCGCGATTTGGTCTGAACGGAGGTCTACCGCTAATACTGCATTCCGCCGCCCGATCTTTAACACCCTACAGTCCGCATGCAAAAGGCCAGGGCGAGGCTTACGTAGAAAATGGATTTCGAGGTTACTCGTTACTGCCAGGGCCATCGGACCAAGACGCGCCATAATGAGCAGATAGGCTCCAGTATCGGCCATTGTCATCAAGGTTGGCCCAGAAATCGTGCCACC
Organism: Pseudomonadota bacterium; assembly: GCA_002863065.1. Lineage (GTDB taxonomy): Bacteria > Myxococcota_A > UBA9042. Next base: position 4,892 of record PKDL01000478.1, on the reverse strand, counting down.
AGGACGTAGATGCCGGTCTCCGGTTTCGAGACTGACCGTCAGACCATGGGGGTCTAAGCGGGTTATTTCGAAACCAGCACGGAGCATTTGTGGAAATTCCCGTTCGATGAAGCGGTGGAGGTCGTCAACTGTCATCCCGGATGAGCTGGCAGTGTGTACGTCCTTGTTCTTATCTTTCATGGTCATTATCCGGTATGAAATCGCTAGCAGTCCGCTATCGGTGGTGAGCCTACGTGCGGCCCGATTGCACTGCAAGCCGGGAGCACATATCGCCGTTACAGGCTTTTTGTGTAGCGCTTTCAAAAGAGTGCATGCACGACACATAATCATTGCATGTTCGCATCTGTTGATGTGGTGAGTGCGCGAGATACGAGGTACAAGCGCTTGGTGAATGAGCAAATACTAATGCATGCGGCTTTGGCTGGGCGCCTCCAAAATGAACGTGCCTACAGTGCGGTGGAGCTTGTTGAGGCACTCGCGGTATTTATGCCGAGTGCACTCGAATGCAAACGTCTCAAGAGCGAACTGCAATCGCATCGCAACCCATTTACCTGCGGGGACATTGACATTGACGTGGTGCGATTGGATGGGCGTCGCCGGTTTTTGCTGTCGGGGCTCCCTAGTGCCAGCGCTCTCGAAGTCGCTGTTCACTACGGTGATAATCTGACTGTCTTACCCACGCTACGCACTGGTTCATACGAGCTGATTTATATCGACCCACCGTTCAATACTGGCTACGACCAGCAGAGAACGCGGTTACGGACTGTTGAAGATAGCTCAGGCGACCGGGTTGGGTTCGCGGGTAAGCGGTATCGCACAGAGGAGATAGGGTCATCGAGCTTTGCCGATAGCTTCGACAACTTCATGGGCTTCCTCGAGCCCAGGCTTCGAGAAGCACACCGATTACTCACGGATGAGGGCGCTCTATTCTTTCATATCGATTATCGTGAAGCGCATTACTGCAAGGTGCTATTGGACCAGATTTTTGGTCGAGACTCCTTCATGAACGAGATTGTATGGGCATACGATTATGGAGCGCGAAGTAAAAAACGGTGGTCTGCCAAGCATGATGTGATCTTCTGGTACGCCAAAAACCCAAAGCAATATACCTTTAACCACCAAGCTATGGACCGTATCCCGTATATGGCACCGGGGCTGGTCGGTGCGGAGAAAGCGGCCAAAGGAAAGACACCAACGGATGTATGGTGGCACACCATCGTACCGACAGCAGGTAAAGAGCGGACGGGATACCCGACGCAAAAGCCGCTCGGCATTCTCAGACGTATTATTGCAGTGCATACCAACCCTGGTGACCGGGTTCTCGATTTCTTTGCCGGCAGTGGAACCACTGCGGTGGCGGCACGAGAGATGGGGCGGTCCGCGACTCTGGTCGACGCCAACCCTGAGGCACTTGCGGTCATCGAACAGCGGCTTGAACCCTATGGCCCCATCATGCATGGCTGGGATAGTCCGTCACAGCCTAGCCAACAGGGTGGGTAATACATTGCTCGTTGACTCGGGCGAATTAGATTCCATTCTGGACCGGGTGGCATCCATCCTTGAGGTGCCAGAAGCCCAATTTGTAGAGCAGATTCAATCACTTTGGAGTGGTTATGGGCTGCTGTTTCGTGCCCATGTGGGTAAGACGAGCATTGTTGTGAAATGGATATCGCCAACCTCAGAAATCCATCATCCACGTGGTTTCGTGGGAGATTTTGCCCACCAGCGAAAGCTGCGGTCGTACGAAGTCGAACGCTATTTTTATGCCGACCATAGTGGGGCCCTGCAGTCTACTTGTCCGCTCCCTGAGTATCTTGGTAGTCGTTCTTGGGGAGATGCATCTATCTTGGTCCTCAGTGACCTTCAGGATGTGGGTTTTGCAGCAAACCATGGCGCTATATCGCGTAGTGGTATTCATGCCTGCCTTCAGTGGCTTGCGGCATTCCATAGCCACTTTTTGAATCGGACTGTGCCTCGTGTGTGGGACACTGGGACTTACTGGCATCTCGAGACGCGTCCCGAAGAATTAGCAGCGACTCGCGAACAACGCTTGAAAGACTCAGCCTTTGAATTTGATCATGTGTTGAAGTCGTCGCAATTCCAGACACTAGTACATGGAGACGCGAAGATAGCTAACTTCTGCTTCACATCTGATCAGAGTGCCGTTGCCGCGGTGGACTTTCAGTATGTGGGAGGGGGAGTAGGTATCAAAGATGTCGCATATTTACTGAGTAGCTGTTTATTGGAGGACGAGTTAGTTGAACAAGAGGCCGCACTTCTTGAATGCTACTTCAAGTACTTGGATAGGTATCTGACATCGCGCGGCATTTCCTCGGCGCCGGTGATTCGAGAGTGGCGCTGGTTGTACCCGATAGCATGGGCTGACTTTGCCCGTTTCTTATCTGGCTGGGCCCCTGGTCATTGGAAGTTGAACGAATATGCCAAGCACCAGGTCGATAAGGCGTTAGCACGGCTGAGTCGGTAGTGCGCATCATACCGATAGCGGTTAGGCCGCCAGCGGTGGGCTGAGTAGCAGGCGAAGACAGGGTTGTGGCCTGGCAAGCAGGATTTCTTGTGAACGATGAGTCCCGTCGCTATGGGCACGGGAATTGGGGGTGGTGGTGTGGGGAGAGGAGAGTCCTCTCTCCCACGGTTGCCTGTGGGCTTACCAGCGGTCTCCGCCGCCGCCGCCGCCGTAGCCGCCGCCGCCGCCGCGGTTGCCACCGCCATATCCGCCGCCGCCGCCGCGGTAACCACCGCCGCCGCCACCGCCACGGTAGCCGCCGCCGCCACCGCCACGGTAGCCGCCGCCGCCGCCGCGGCTGCGCTCTTGTGCCTCATTCACCCGAACGGTTCGTCCGTCAAGGGGCTGCCCATCCATCTCGGCAATGGCTGTGTCTGCTGCCTCAGCCTCTGCAAAGGTTACGAACCCGAACCCGCGGGAGCGACCCGTTTCTCGGTCAGTAATGACTTTGGCGTCCGTTACTTCACCAAACGCCTCGAATGCCTCTGCGAGGCTACCATCAGTGGTGTTCCAGCTTAGACCACCTACAAACAACTTTTTCGACATGTCTTTTCTCTTCAACCGCTTGGGTTTGCACCGCACGGCTCTACTTCCTTGGGTGATTGGCACCCGATTAACCAACGTGCGACTTAAACGGTCGACACGAACCCGTGGAATCAAACACGGAAATGAAAAATTACAAAGTCAAATCGACGGTTAACGGGATTTTTTCACCAATTCGCCATGAAAAGTCTGAAATACGGTCTCATTTCTTTGGCCTCCTGCATCTTGTCGCCCGATGTGAACGCTAAAGCTGGTGTAGATACAACGCGTTTTCATGCATTGTGCATTCCGGTAGCAATGCGTCCGCGTGGTTGCAGCTTGTTCGCTTCGGTTCCCTGGCATATAACCCGCTCCGCTCTGGTAAAAATCGTTCAGAGATGCACAGCGTGCACGTTCGAGGAGATATTACGATGGGGATGACGCTAGGAATTGTTGGGCTACCGAATGTGGGTAAGTCCACGCTATTCAATGCACTAAGTCAGGCTGGAGCAGAAAGTGCAAACTATCCGTTCTGCACGATCGAGCCCAATGTAGGGGTTGTCACCGTCCCTGATTCACGGCTCGATGCACTCGCCGGTATTGTAAAACCCAAGGAGATCATCCCGACGGCAGTGGAGTTTGTGGACATTGCAGGGTTGGTTCGAGGAGCCAGCAAAGGCGAGGGACTTGGTAACCAGTTTCTGGCTAACATCCGGACTACGGATGCGATTGTGCACGTCGTGCGGTGTTTCACTGACGACAACATCGTGCATGTTGAAAGCCGTATCGACCCACTCGGTGATATTGAAATCATCGATACCGAGCTTCTCCTCAAGGACTTGGAAACCGTCGAAAAACGACTCGAGCGTGTGCAAAAACAAGCGAAGGGTGACAAGGGACTGCGCCCGCAAGTGGAGATGCTCGAACGACTACAAAGCTTCCTAGAGGGGGGCAGCAGCGCTCGCGCCTTTGAATATGACGAGATTACCGAAGGCGAAACATTCAAGGGCCTCCATTTATTGACATCGAAGCCGGTGCTCTACGCATGCAACGTGGATGACGGAAGCCTGCCCGACGGCAACGATTTTGTTGAATCCGTGAGGGCTCATGCTGCAGCCGAGGGCAGTGAAGTCGTCGTAGTTTGTGCGGCGATCGAAGCCGAAATCGTCGCCCTAGAGCCCGAGGAGCGTGACGAATTCATGACGGACCTTGGATTGGCTGAGAGTGGTTTGGACCGGCTCATTCGTGCGGGGTACAGCTTACTCGGACTTATTACGTACTTTACGGCCGGTCCGAAGGAGGTCCGTGCTTGGACGATCGTAGAAGGCACGAAAGCGCCGGGGGCCGCGGGCGTGATTCATACTGACTTCGAACGCGGCTTTATCCGGGCTGAGGTCATCCACTACGACGAATACATCCAGTACCAAGGCGAATCCGGCGCCAAAGCCGCTGGCCGCCTGCAAGTTGAGGGGAAGGAGTACCTGGTACTCGACGGCGACGTCATGCACTTCCGGTTCAATGTGTAGGGCTTCTACAAGTGACTCAATGTACCTTCTCTCATCGCTGCGAGTACCGAATTCGGTTCGAACCCGGATACGATGAACGTGCACCTGGAGGTGCGATAACGGTCGCTCTCTGTGGGCATTGGGATCACGAGGGGCCATGTCGCTGGCCCCATTTTTCTGCGATTAGCCCCGACCCGAGTGGGCATCATCGCCTGGTTGTTGAGTTCAATGCCCCAGAAGATGAATTGGAAATGGTCAGAGCCAAAATTGATGCTGCGGTCAGCCATGGGCAGTTGACCGGCCCAGATGGTGTCGTTTCCAATTGGGCTATTCATCTGTGA
>PKDL01000220.1 GCA_002863065.1 Pseudomonadota bacterium | reverse complement strand
GCCGCGTGGCGAGGTCGGAACTGCCGAGGTTAGGATTATTTCCCCTGAGTTGAAAGCGCCCCTAATTCTGACGGACGGGGTGACGTATCGCGACCCCACCAACCCCAATGCGGGGATTTGGGGTGAACCGGTGGATGGTACGGTGAATATCTCCGTCTTCGACGGGCAGGGAGCGGGTCCACTCGCGGGTGCTTTGGCTATTCTCGGAGCGGACCCTGAGACCTCTCTAAAGTGCATAACCGATGACCGAGGCCAGTGCGTTATTAGCGAGCGCGGTCTCGTCGGTCCACTGCAGCTAACCGTCCACAAATATCAATATTCCGCCTATACCATCGCCGGTTTCACCGGTCGGGACGCCACAGTGTTCATCCGAGAACAAGACCCCCCGGCGCAAACCGGCCCACCCGGAGCAGGGGGCGGCGCACAACCTCCACCGGTGCCTATCAACTCTATCGTAGGTACGATAAGCGGCGAAGTCATTGGTCTGGGTAAATATGTGCTCCCACCGGCACCGGACTGCACCGTCTTGGGTACTCCGGACGGCGAGCAATGCACCGAGTGCAGCGAAGGAACGACATGTCCAGGTGAGCTCAGTTGTACCCCAATCGCAGACACTGGCTCTTGGTGCTTTCAAACATGCGATAGTGATGACGAGTGCAATAACGGATACGTATGCTCGCCTACCGGCTACGGTTCACGATGCCTGCCCTTCACAGGCACCGTATCGGCACAATGTCGTACATCTCGACGGTCATTCTTCGGTAGCAACCCAGAGCCCGGCTTGGGCGCGGACGTCACGGCAGACAATCCTTTTTTCACGATTGATTCACGGCCCGGTGAGGTCACTGTGTACTGTGTTGCAGGGTACACGAATCCCCAAAATGGACAGTTCATCGCAACCCGCATGGGCATCCAGCCCACGGTACTCGTGTATATCGACGAAGAGACGACTGGAATCTCTGTTGAGCTCGATATCCCTCTTTCACGAACACTTCGAATGCGGGTATTCGACCTTCCAGAGCACGAAGCAGGTATCGGGCTTCCGAGCTTCCGTAACGCACTGGACTTGGGAGCGGAGGGCTGGATTGAGTTCCCATCTATACCATCCACCACGATAGGGGAGATGCGTCTGTTTCCCGGCTACCCGGAGTCTCTTACGCCGTTTGGACCGGATGCTGCCCTCACATTTTATTCGTGGGTGAATCCCAACGCCTCTGGAAACATCCCAAGCAGCTATTTTATGGCCCATAAGGTGAAATCCATCGACGGGGATCCTCTCAGCCTGCGCTCTGATGATGGCGCATGGGCATCTGAAGTATCTGGCATGCGGGGCGATTTACACGACGTCTGGTCGGCGGCAGCCGATGACGTATGGGCCGTGGGACCGAATGGTCGATTGGTGCATCTCGGACCGTTGGGGTGGGGCATACAGCCTCAATTTACGGATGTTGATCTACACGGCATTTGGGGAGCGAGTGCAAACCAAATTTGGGCGGTAGGGGACTATGGCACTATCCTGTCCTTCGATGGAGTGACCTGGGCCTCCGACATAGATGCGGACACAGTCGACTGGCACATCCGTGATGTGCACGGTCAATGGGCTGTTGGGGATGGGGGCATCATTCGTCGAAGCAACGGCCAGTGGGTCACGCAACCGGTTATCCATAGCAGCGGGCTGACCGCTGTGTTTAGCCATGAGGACTCGGCAGTTGCCGTTGGTCTGGCTGGTAAAGTACTCACATACGAGGACGGAGCATGGAGCGCTGACCTGCCTGTTACCACGGGCGAAATGCTACGTGCTGTATGGGCAGATGGTGGTGGCACATATGTCGTTGGCGATGATGGGATTGTACTGTTCCGTGCACCGAATGGTGAGTGGGCCGTCACTCGGATCTCAGATCGCGACCTGCACGCCGTCGTGGGCAACCAAGACTCGATATGGGTCGCTGGAACCGTCGGTGCTGTCTGGCGGCTTGACCGATATTCGGGACAGTGGTTCGACGAAACGTCAGCCGACCTTGGTCGGGTCGACCTTAAATCGCTTTCCTTGAGCGCCGGCGGACTGCGATCGGCCGGTACGACATCATTACCATTCGGCCCATGGATGGCTTTCGTAGAAGCGGTAAACCCGGCGCCGTACCAAGTGTACAGCCCTGGGAACGTCGCGTGGGACTACCGGCACGACAATCCAGTACCGTCGTACAACACGTTATTCTTGAACTCGAACGACGGTAAAAACTTGTGGACCATCCTGTCTGCAGGGCCAATCTCCAGCGTCTACCTCCCCCCATTGGATGACTTGACAGGCTGGGACCCGCTAATGGCTGGTACGAAGTATATGAGCCTTACGCGTTCGCTCACCCCGGGGTTTTCTATGGGTGGCTATCGCTTCAACAAGCTCAGCATGTGGCGTCGAACGACGTGGTCAAGCCTCTACGGTAATTTCTACTAGAACCGTCGTCTATTACTCGGCATCTACAACATACGGCCTACCTAGGGAGACTGGTCTAGACATGCTTCGTAGCTCACAATTACGTCATTACGGTGTCGTGATAGCGTGCCTGCTTTTCGGTTCGTGCGCTGACCTCGGTAGCGCAGACCCGGGGGAGTCTACTTCGACTCCAGCAACGGATGCTTTAGTCAGCGTTACCGATGGCGAAGATGTGTTTCAAGCGGATATTTCTGACGACGCTGAGGACATCAACACGGCTAGTGATACCGTGATGACATCGGACGCAGGTGCGCGTCGCCGCACTGAAGTGACCACTAGCGATGATATATCAGATGTCGCATCATCGAGTGACAGTGCTGTCGAGCTGGATACGCTTGTATTCGATACCAGTGGGCAAGACGTCGGTACACCGTCCCCGGACGATGTGGCGGATGAGTTAGATACGTCCAGTGGCGCTGATAGTGGCGCTGGTGATGTACCCGTTCCCGGCCTCTGTGATGACGATAATGTATGCACAGACGACTACCTCGATGAAACGAATGGCACCTGTGTAAATACATATGTCTACGGTATCTGCTGTACTGCTGATCCCATGTGTGACGATGGTGACCCGTGTACTGAAGATAGGTGCGTAGATGAGCTGTGTACTCATAAAGACAGCTGTTGCGAAGACGATGCTGAGTGCGGTGAGACCAGTGAATGTGCGATGCCGATGTGCGTGGTTGCAGACTCGCTCATGGGTACGACCAAGTGCACACTTCTTCCAACCGAGGTTGAAGGATGTTGCAACACGCTAATGTATTTTGCTGGGTTTGATGACGGCTCCCTTGGCGGTATTAGCGTTGAAAACGCATTTGCGGATGTTGGCTGGCAGCTCACTGAAAATACACAGGCAAATTCCCCACCAGGGGCACTGTGGTACGGTAGCCTGCTTACTGGGGATTACGATAACGGGACGTTCAATAGCGGCCTTGCGACACTGCCCACAATCACGCTCCCGGCCGGCGTAGATTCTGCGATGGAACTCGACCTGTACTTGGACGTAGAGCCTGGGTTCACGTTCGACAGGTTAGAAATCCAGCTGACTGATATCGAGACAGGCCAGACCACGGTACTTTGGAATAAATCACAAGCCTTCTTATACAGCGGATGGTTCACGCTGACGCTGCAGCTTCAGGCATTCGGTGGGAAGTCCGTCGCCCTCAGCATACTTTTCGATGCCTTCGATTCTCAGGACAACAGTGGTCAAGGCGTCTTCGTTGATAATATCCGGATAACGAGTACCTGCACTCCCACGATTTGTGGACAAGACTCTGATTGTGATGATGGGCACGCCTTCACGGTCGATGAATGTTCGTTTCCGGCCGGTCAAGTCACCGGCTCGTGCGTGCACTATCCGAACACTCCGTATTGTACCACGTATCAGGATTGTGACGATGGTGAGCCATGCACCTTTAACGCCTGCGTGAACCAGGAATGCTACTTTGCTCAGAATCTTTCATGCTGCCTATCAGATGTGGACTGCGACGATAATAACCCGTGCACTGTTGACGATTGCGTCGGGGTGACCAGTACCTCGGGAGGCAGCTGCAACAACTTGTTTCTACAGGGCTGCTGTCAATCGGATTTTCAGTGTAATGACGGCGACCCATGCACTACGGACGTGTGCAATCTGAGCAGTAATACATGCGCCGCCGTACCCATCGAATCCTGCTGTACGACCCCTGATGATTGCGAAGATGATGAACCTTGTACCGAAGACCTGTGTGTCTCGGGAACGTGCGAATATCAAGGAGTATGTTGTGGTAACGATGCAGATTGCGATGATGGAGAATCATTGTGCACCATCGAGACGTGCAGCAGCGGCCTTTGTACCGCCACCTTCACCAATGCTCCCCAATGCTGCACTGTGACCCAACTCTTTACTCAATTTACCTCCGGCTCCTGGGGTCCCTTCACACAAACCGAAGACGAAAACCCTTTCGATGGGGTGGGTTGGTTCGCGATACCGTATGACGGGGTAAGCTCTGGCGGCGCCTTGAAATACGGTCCGCTGGGCACCGGAACATATGATACCGGGGCTCCACACAGCGGGTCAGCGACCACGTACGTAGTCTCGCTGTCTTCGAGTCAGATCCACGAAGTGTCGTTTTGGGTCAAATTGGACAACGAATACTCAAATGGTGAAGGCAGCATTCTATGGGACCGGCTCCGGCTGGAAGCTATCAGGGAAGACAATGGAGACACAACCTTGCTTTGGGACAGCGCCTGGGGCGAACCGCAATGGTGGGAAGAGACAAGCGATATTCCCACTGGCTCCGTCTGGACCTTTGTTGATGCATTGGACGTTTCATCGCTGAAGGGACGTAGTATTCGTCTGCGATTCTCATTCGATACGGTTGATGCTGATGCGAATGCGTACGATGGGGCCTTGATAGATGATGTCTTATTATTTTCCACGTGCGAGTAGGCTGCGCACTGCTGTCGTCAAAGATGCGATAGAACTGGGGGCGGCGATTGGCCGTAGGGGCCGACGGAGAAGAGTAGCTGTGCTTCTAATGCGTGGGAATTGTAGCCCTGCTAGTCGCGAGGACAATGCTTCACTCGACAGGGGTACTCCACGTACAATCGGGTCAGGTCTTTTCTTCAATTTTCGTCACGCCATCCTTAGCGACGTCAACGGTCATTCCTCCATCTCCTAGAACTACCCGAAATCCCTTCTTTGTCGGTTCCATGACTTGGGCGATTTTACCTGCGAAGAGTCCTTCTGTGATTCGAATGTAGTCTTTGCTACTGACCGCACCTTGTGCGTCGACCCATTCCATTTTATCTACGGATTTACGTCCTCTGGTCACCGCTGGCTGACGAGTCGAATTTCGTGATTGATTGCGGCTACCCGCATCACGTCGTGTCGACCGGTCTCCTCTCGGTCCATGGCCACGTGGATGCTGGCGTCCTCGGGAATGGCCTTGCTGCGTCGCACCGCCTCCATCCTGGCGATTATTTCGGCGTCCACCGCCGCGGCGTTCGTCGGATGTACGGTCACGACGAGGCCCCCGGGGACGGTCATTTGACGTCCGCTCTCGCGTTGGCGCTTCACGCTGTGGACCGGAGTAATTCCAATTCCGTGCTTCACGTTGCAGCTCTGACGCACGTTCGCGCACTCGTGCTGATGGGCTCCGAGGAGTATCGGGTCCCTCGGATGGAGAGGGATCGAATTGCCAATCCGGGCGATACGTCCATCCCCCCCGGGTGCTTGGACGCTGTTTAGCGGACGATTGAGGCATTGTTTGCGGGATAGGTTTTGACTCATCTTGTATTGCTGAAGTCTCGGCTTGTCGCTGCAGGTCTTCGGTGAGAAACGTTTCTCCGTCCAAATAATCGTTTGATGTGGACCAGTGTATGAACTCATAGACGGGAATTAGGGTTCGCAGGCAATCGGCTACTTCCTCTACGAATTCGGGCTGGGCTGGAGCACCATGGTCGCGGCCCCACGCATACCCTACGCTGAACCAATCACCATCGGATATCAGGGAACTTATGAGAGCGTCGAGCGCTGCATCATCTACGGAGGGCGCACTAAAGACCTGAGCTTCTACTGAGATTGCAGCGCTTTCAGGTAGAGCATGAAGCATCGCGAGGAATGCAGCTTTGCTGTTCTCATCTTTCAGGCGCGCCATGAAATTACGGCGGTCCAAAGCCGCACGCTTCGACACCTTGACCGCCACCTCGAACCCATTCAGATCCAGTCGCAGCGCGAGATTTAGGCGCGACAGTTGGGGCTGTGATTCTGCTGCATGTTGAGCCAGCGCTGCTTCTCGCTCTGCTAGAGGGCGGATACGTTGCCATTCATCTTCAGAGCGGCCGATGAGTACCCACTGCGAATCAACGCGTTTGTGATTAAATATCGTGGGATGGTCCTGTGTTGGGGTGACTGATAGCCATGCCGGTGGATCTTCAAGGCTTGAAATGGCCTCTGAGGTGAGGGATTCAACCACCTCACGCACTCGCATCCGTTCGAGATTAAATCGATTCGAGGCCCACTTGCGCTCTTCGTATGCATCGTAATGCTTTTTTTCAAAACCCGGAAAACTCGTCACTCTCCATCTCCTGCTACGACGGAACCGGCGCATTGTGCGCACTCTTGTCTCATCGTTCAACTGTGGATTGAGACGTCGCACAAAACTGTTGGGGATTATGCACACATTTTTGTGTTCCGGTGATGGCTGTTCGCATTCTATTTATTCAAATCCAACGACATTGACCATCTGATGTGTCACATTTGGCCTCAGAGACTTGGTCTTTCGGTTGGTGGTCTCTCCGAAGCAGCCAAGGTCGTAAATTGGTATTGGGCGTTTAGATTAGTAGTTGGCGGCGAGTTAGGGGAGCACTGGACAGTCCAATGTTTGTTATTCGAGATGAAAATACGCAGTTTCGAGTCGCCTCCTTTTTGTCGGCTGCTTGCATCTTCGTTGGCTTTGCAGCGTGTGATGATGAGCCAGTATTTGAGCCAACCGTTACAGCTGCTTTCCAGAGTTTTATTGGTGCTGTGAAAGCGGGTGACGGTGGCCGGCTTTGGGAGCTGTCTCCGCCAGAATTTCATTCGCTGGTGAAGACGTTTCGTGCTGAGATGCTCGAGATCTCACGCCTTGTGCGCGAAGAGTATCCAGAATCGGATCGAGATATTGCGCTTCAAAACCTAGCGTCAGAGTTGTACGAGGGGACTGGCACTCCACGCGAAATGTTTATTCGTATGCTTTCGAAGGACTCGATGACGACCGATGACGCAACAGATAGGGGACTACAACCGGTCGCAGTGAAGGTGTACGGCGACGAAGCAGTCGTTGAAACCAAAGGCGGGGAAACGTTTCGGTTTGAGCTTCTGGGGGACGAATGGCGGTGCACTACGCTAGTCTCGCAACTTGAGTCCTGGCCGGCTTTGACTCGCTTGCGAAAAAATGCCGCCATCGCTCGACGCAATATCGAGTCGTGGCGCCGGGACAAGCAGGAGACGACCGATAAAAATAAGCCAGCAGGTGCGTTCAATATCGTGCTGAAGGCTGTGCGTCGTGGAGCGCGTGTAACCGTCTATGAGCAACTGGACAAGTCGAGCCGACGTGCTTTGAAACAAGCCTTTGATGCATGCTCCAAGTTGCAGAAAGACCTGGAACGTCGTTTCCCTGGGAAGAGTTCACGCATTGCGTACCTCACTAAACGGAATGCACGGTGGGTAGAGCAGGTCGCCAACGAAAAGACACTGTTTGCTCTTTTATGGGACCGTAAAAAGTTCGCGAGTGAGCTGCCCCCGGCAGATGGTGACGTGACCGTCCTCCGGTCCGAGTACATTTCTGATGATTCAGCGGTCGTCATTGCGTCTAGTGCCGCCGGCGAGCGGCGATTCCAATTTCGTCGGGTATTAGGTGGTGAGTGGCGCTTTGCCAATCTTCACGCCACGATTGAACGTGAAGCATTGCGATTTTTGGAAGCTGAAAGTCGAGCCTTACCATCACGATAATCTGGTCGGTTGGTTGCGGTCTGTTGAGATTTCGCCTTGGCATTCCTGCTTTGAAATCAGACACTGAGTAACTGAGTATTGGAGCGGTATCGATCCCAACGATAAAGGGACCCTGCATACTTCCGGGGATAAGGGGACCCTGCATAGTGATGTGCCATATGGGTGAGAGCCTTCGGTATCTGTAGAATAGCGTTGGCTCGAGGGCATATCTGGAGTCGAACGATGCGTTGGAGCGGTATCTTGGGGCTACGAAAAATCTCGGCTGCAGTTCTATCGAGTAAGCTGAAGCATTCATTTAGTGTTCTCTCACTTATAGCGAGCTTGCTTCTCGCGGCGACTACGAGCTGCGAGGGCGCATCCGAGCGTATCGCGGATCAGGATGTTGGAGGCTTGGCGGGGAGTGATGGATTGGACGGCTTTGCTGGACAGGATGTCTCAACCCCCATGCCTGACACGAGAGGCGGTGATACGATAAGTGGAGCGGACGCCAGTATTAGCGACGTGATAGATACACTCGCGGATGGAAGCAATGGACCGGATACCGGCTCGGTAAACGCAGATGTATTACCAATAAATGACAGTGGAGCGACTGGCACAGACAGCGTGTCATCAAGCGACACATCAGATAGCACTGTAACGGAGGATTCCGGTACGGGGGATGTATCTTCCGAGGCTGACGCCGTAGGTCCAATCGATTGCAGTGATGCGTCTGGCGATGACTGTGGGCAGGCGATATGCGTTGATACATCAGTCTTTCCGATCGTAATGAATGGCAATACGAGCGCTCTGACTCCTAGCTTTAGTCTGGGCCAGGGTCAGTGTGCAAATGAGCCCAACGCCACCTGGGGGATTGCCTCCAGCGATATGGTGTTTGCGTTTACAGCCCCAGTCACCAATACCTACACCGCCGCCCTCGAAGCCCCCGGCTTTGATAGCGTATTGTATGTGCGGTCGGCATGCGAAGATGCTGCGACGACGCTGGATTGCGATGATTTTACTTCATCCTCCAGTCCTGGGTCCTCGTATGCTATCGAGCTGGAGGTGCTCGCCGGTGAAACCATATATTGGATTGTCGATGGGCGGTTCAATGGGACAAATACATCTGGGCCCTTCACGCTCACGATTTCCAATAATTGTATCCCACAATGCACAGGTAAGACCTGCCTAGAAGACGATGGGTGTGGTTCACCCTGTGGTTGCCCCGAAAGTCAGGTATGCCTTGGAAGCGGAGTGTGTCAGGCCGTTGGTGAGGGTGATACGTGTGATGCCCCATTTGATGCAGTGTTAGGACTGGTATCCGGCGATACAAGCTTGGCAGTCAATGATTACAGCGTTCCACCATGTGGGGACGAGGGCTCTCTTGGAGGGGGCAGTAACGATGAAGCATGGGCCCTTACTACTCAGGTCGGTGCTCTCTATAGCGTAACGTTGGACCCATCCTTTGATGGGGTTGTGTACGCAGTGACCAACTGCGGTCAGCCATCTAGTGGATGCTTGGACTCTGCGGATGACGGTGGGTCGAGTGGCACCGATACAATCGAATTTATTGGCACAGGTGATGTGGTTTACATCATTGTCGATGGGTACTCGAATAGCAGTAACTTGAGTGGTGCCTACACACTTTTTATCGACGAATGCGTTGTGAGTTGCGTTGACAAGGGCTGTAATGAAGATAACGGATGCGGGACTGCGTGTGGATGCACAGTAGGGTTCTGCGACCCCTCCTCAGGTCAGTGTGTCGACCAGCTACCGGGTAATTTATGTGCATCTGCCAACGAGATAACCCAGTTTGGTGTTGCGCTACCTGGCAGTACGACGACGGCGACTAACGACTATAGTTTCGATAGCTGTGGCGGAACCAGTGGAAAGGGCGGGGCAAGCAATGACCAGGTATGGACGTTTCAGGGACTTCCTGGCGCGACATACACCATCACCCTGGATCCGACAGGTTGGGACCCGGTGCTATATGCCATCGCGGCTCCGGACTGTTCCGATATCGATGGGACGTGCTTAGACGCCGCAGATAACGGAGCCAGTAATGGCCTCGAGTCGATTACGATAACGGTACCCAGCGATGGATCCACCATCTATGTTTTCGTCGACGGCTATTCGGATGTTTGGAACTTATCGGGGAGCTACACGTTGACAGTTAGCGAACCCTGCCTGCCGACGTGTGCAGGACAATCCTGTAACTCCAGCAACGGCTGTGGCGGTCAATGTGGTTGTCCGACGGGCCTTGTTTGCAATGGTGGGAATGGTGAATGCGTCGACCCAAGCCAGGGTGATACGTGCGCCACTGCATTTGAAGTCACGGAGTTTAACCAACCTCTCAGCGGAAACACGAACGCATCACAGCCCGATTATTCGTTTGATAGCTGTCCTGGAACCTTTAGTGGGAAAGGTGATGCCAGTAATGACCAGGTGTGGTTCTTGGAAACGGATCCCGGTGCAACCTACACCATCACTCTTGAGCCCCAAGGCTGGGATCCTGTGCTGTACGCGATCGTGGCGAATGATTGTTCCAATATCGACTCGGCTTGTCTCGATTCATCCGAGAGCGGTGGGTCTGGAGGCAGTGAGTTAATAACTGTAACGGCTCCCCTCGATGGCGGTCCGATGTACATCTTCGTCGATGGGTACTCCACGTCCACTAATTTGAGCGGTTCATATACTTTGACGGTGGGTGAACCATGCCTCCCCGAGTGTTCTGGCCTGCCATGTTCAGCGAACAATGGGTGTGGAGGGATCTGTGGATGTACTTCAGGTGAGGTTTGTGAGCCAGTGAGTGGAGACTGTCTTGATGCCTTGTCCGGCTCTACCTGCGAGTCGGCGTTCGAGCTGGAAGAATTCGGGAGTCCAGTGGGCGGTAATACCTCATTTGCCACCGGGGATTATTCTGCAACAACGGCTTGCGATGGTATTTCGTCTAGCAAAGGCCAAGGTGGTAATGACCACGTGTGGACTTTTGAGTCGACTCCAGGAGCCACTTATACGGCCAAATTGAATCCGGATGGTTGGGACCCGGTGTTGTACGTGGCGGTAGGTGAAGATTGCAGCAACATCAGCGCTTCATGTCTTGGCGCGAAAGATTCGGGAGCCACGGGTGGCGTGGAAACGGTCACCTTTACTGCACCACCTGAGGGTGGGCCGATTTGGCTCTTCGTAGACGGCTATTCCAACACTACAAATTATGCGGGTTCATATACGTTGACCGTGACCGAGCCATGTACGCCATCCTGTGATGGTCTGGATTGCGGGTCTGACGGTTGCGGTGGATCATGTGGGACGTGTGCCTCTGGTGTTTGCCAACAGGGAGTGTGCGCCGGTCCTCCACCATCGGAATGTGCTCCAGTAGACGTTGTCAGCTGTGGGCAGACCATCGTGGGGCTGTCTCAGAACAGCAACTCAAGCGATGCATTCTCCAGCTATTCATGCCAGTCGTTCTCTAGTGACAACTATGGAAATAGCTATGAGGTGACATACGTTTTTGAGGCCGACTTCAGTGGCTCATTCACCGTCAGCGGGATCGACGATGGGTCGATGGACGTGACCGTTCTAAAAGAGGACGGAAATGGTTGTGTCGATAATGGCGCGAATTGCATCGGTCAAGCGAGCTCTGACTTGACGGTCTCAGTGGTCGAAGGAGACATCTTTTACATCGTTTGGGATAGCTACAGTTTTACGCCAGTCGGCTCATTTAGTATGGCGGTCGAGTGCTGTATAGCAACATGCGGCGGTAAAGAGTGTGGTGATGACGGTTGTGGGGGTAATTGCGGGGGGTGTAGTGCAGGCACTGTGTGCGATGAGAACATCAACGCATGTGTCGACGTGGCTCAGGGGAATACATGCGGGAGCCCCAATGATATCGAGCCAGGGCAAACAGTGTCGGGGACTACAGCGCTCGCGACCAATGACTACAGCTTTGATTCGTGCCCAGGATCGGCCTTCTCGAAAGGCGGAGCCAGCAATGACCAAGTATGGACTTTTGCAGCAGACCCAGGCGCTACCTATACCATTACGCTGGATCCTTCGGGCTGGGATCCCGTGCTGTATGCCATCGGTGCGGAGGATTGCTCAAATATCGATGCAGCGTGCCTCGGTGCTGATGATGGGGGTGCCTCCGGTGGAGACGAGAGCATTACTATCACGGCTTCTGCGGATGGTGGACAGATATATATCTTTGTCGACGGATACTCTGATTCCTTCAATTTGAGCGGTAGCTACTCTCTTACCGTCAGCGAGCCATGTCAGCCTGAGTGTAGTGGTCTGCCCTGTAATGTAAGTAACGGATGTGGAGGAATATGCGGTTGTTCATCGGGCGAGATTT
Source organism: Pseudomonadota bacterium (assembly GCA_002863065.1). Classification (GTDB taxonomy): domain Bacteria; phylum Myxococcota_A; class UBA9042. Next base: position 6,456 of record PKDL01000220.1, on the reverse strand, counting down.
GCGATTCGCTGTCCGGTAACTGCATAGATGTCTCTATGGGCGATACGTGCGATGCCCCGTTTGTTTACGAGGATTTTGGTGTTGCGGTGACTTCGAATACCGAACTGTCCTTACCAGATTACTCTGCAACGTCAGCATGCAATGGCTTGTTTAGTAGCAAGGGAGGGGCTAGCAACGACCAAGTATGGCTTATCGATAGTGAGCCAGGCGGAGTCTACACCGCGACGCTTTCGTCAGATGGCTGGAATCCCGTGCTGTACGTCTTTGCTGGCGAGTCGTGTCAACCTGGTGAGTTCACTTGCCTTGGAGGGGCTGATAGTGCGGGGAGCAGCGGAAGTGAAGAGGTTGTCTTCACTGCGCCACCAGAAGGTGGACCGGTATTCATTATTGTCGATGGCTACAGTGGATTCAGCAACCTAAGTGGTCCCTATTCTCTCACGGTTGATGCGCCGTGCATTGCGGATTGTACTGGACTGCAGTGCACGTCCGACAATGGGTGCGGCGTACCATGCGGATGTCCATCGGGTGAGGTTTATAACCCGGACGGAGTCTGCGTCGATGCATCTGCCGGAGATACTTGCAGTACTGCGTTTGAAGTCACTGAACTTGGTATTCCATTGTCTGGAAATACGGCATTCGCCTTTGGTGACTATGGCTTTGATAGCTGTCCAGGAGGGATATCCTCAAAGGGCGATGGCAGTAATGACCAAGTTTGGACATATGAGGTGTACGCGGGGCAGGCCTATACGGTCACGCTTGATCCGAATGGATGGGATGCGGCGCTATATGTGATCGTGGCGGACGACTGTTCCGACATCGACTCAACTTGCGTAGGAGCCGACGATACAGGATTCACCAGTGGTTCAGAGACAGTGAGTTTCACCGCATCTAACGATGGGATGATGTTCATATTCGTGGATGGTTGGTCGAATACCAGTAACCAGTCAGGCCCCTACACGCTCACAGTTAGCGAATTTTAGTGCTGAACGTAGCTCATAAACGGGCGCAAGATGGGAACTCACGCGGCACGGCTCACGTACTTCTGTTATGACGAACGGGTGGGACGAGGATCAGCGCTCTCGAGTGGGGCGGCTACAGAGACTGGCGCGCCAGCGTCCAGCAGCATATCGCCGCCGTGTCGTCGTGCTCGCGCTCATTGGCTACAGTCTGATTTTCACCGTATTTTTGGCCTCGGTCGCACTGCTCTCACTGGGACCGGTGATTGGGTGGTGGCTTGGGGGATCCATTGGCGGCATCGTCGGAATCGGGGTGACCGTTCTTGGATGGCTGTCCATACGCTGGTGGGGGCGTGGAACGCGTCCGCCGACTGGCGCGGAGCTTACCCTCACGGACCACCCGGAGTTATTTGCTCGGGTCCGGCACCTTGAACACGCGATGGGCTCGGTACGAATCCACCGGGTGCATGTAGATGATGGAAGCACAGCCAGTATCATCCAGTTACCTCGAGCGCGTGTTTTTGGCGTGAATGAGAATCATCTCGTGCTAGGGCTGCCGTTGCTTTCGGCCCTAACGACTCAGGAGCTTGAGGCAGTCTTGGCGCATGAGCTTGCCCATGTACGACGAGGCTGGTCACTGGCAGCATGGATTTGGAGAGCAGTTCGAGTATTCAGACGGGTGACGTCCGAAGCGCCCGTCAAAACATCGCAAAATGAGCTGATACAGCCAGCGCGGTGGGCAGAGGCTTTTGATGTCTTCAGCGGTGGTCTGACCCGCGACTTTGAGCTTTTAGCGGATGCGCGTGCTGCCGCCGTCGTGGGTAGTCGTGCTCTGGCAGATGCACTGTGCAGACAAGTCTTAGTAGACGCTCGCATGGCAGAATGGCGCATGCCGCGAGATAGTGTAGATCCTCCATCGGATCGGACGGAATCACTCATACGCTTGTCGTCATGTGCGAATACTCTGAAAGATCGACGGAGATTGGGCGTAGCGCTGGTCGAGATGGATTATCGCCTTCATCCACACCCTAGCCTGGGTGAAAGACTGCGTGCTTTGGGCGAATCACCAAGAGTGTGTGCCCCGATTGAAGGTCCATCTGCGGCCGATATCTATCTAGGATGGCGTGGCTCTGAGCTTGCAGCTAAATTGTCACGCTCTTGGCACCAGCGGGTATCTGCGGAGTGGGGCACGAAAGCACAAACGCACAGACGGAATGTCGAGGAGCTTTGCCGGGAATGGTCGGTAGCCGGTCGGGTTTTTCTTCCCGATGGCCGCCTCTGCCAGCTCGTTGAGCGGGCGATAACCCTACACATGCTGTCTTCCCTTCCAACCGAAGAAATCGCGCCTTTGGAGGGGCCTGACGCAGCCTTCGTTCGTGGAGATTTCGAGGCGGCAGTCAATAGCCAGAGTCTTGTTGTACGAGCTGCTGCCCTGACTCAGCTCGCAGAGGCTGAACAAGCCGCCCCGCGCTGGATCACCATGTTGGCCCATCTTGAAGCGGAACATGCATTGGCGAGTGATGAGCGGCGCCACCTCGATGAAATCGCTTTACTTGTCCGACCGACGCTGGAAACAGAAACCCGTCTAGCACTGTCTCAGCGTCTCCGCCGAGAACCAGGATTGAAGTGTGCCTGGCTTGTTCGTAGAAAAGTTCGATATTTACCCGAACATCCTGAGCACATCTTGTTCCTTGAACTTGAGCCTCGCTTGTCGTTGGCGTCCTCGAGGCGCGAATGGCCTGAGCAACTTCTAGGTGTTCGAGTGGTAGTCTTGCGAGGACCAATGCGGCGTTTGAGACCGAGGCTTCGGCGTATCGCGGACGCAGAAATACAAATGTAACGCCAAACGCGGCCTGATTGATTCAATGAACGCACTCTCACCCCAGGCAGCGAAGTCGCTGAGAAGCACTCCGGATAGGAGGACTACGGCACATCATGTGGCACTTTCGCTCATCTACGGACATGATTTTGGTACGATTGGCTGCATCTGGAGAGTGGATGAAGCGTAAGTATTACATCCGGATGGCCTTGTGCTCGCTGATACTAGCGAGCGGTTGCGAGGACACCGACCCGAACGTGAGTGCCGAACGAGTAGAGCCGGCGGAAAATGACATCTCAGCGACGGATGCGGTGAATGACGCATGGATCGTAGATACGGTGGCTGAACTCGATAGTGTCGCTGACCAGCCGGACGTCGGTGGGGAGGACAGCTCGGAAATACCAGAGCTGCCGCCCGTAGAAGATGCCGAGCTACCCTCGTGGAGTGTGGTCGTTCACATCGCTCCACTCGACCCCCGAACAACGGACGATTTGAATGCTACCGTCGTGATCGACGGACCTAGCGATAGTGCCCCCCCGTTTGATGTGTCTTGGAAAAAGAATGGGCAGCCAGTTGAGGTCGCAACGGCTCCACCGACGACCGTACTCGCCGCAGAAACACGGGCGGGGGAGCAGTGGTCTGTTCACGTATCTACAATGGGAACGCTAGAGGAAGTCGCGGTGGCTGAGGTGGTAATCCTCAATTCGGCACCCACGTGCGTATCTGTAGGCGTCTCACCAGATACGCCCAACGTAGCACAGGACATCTTCTGCGAGTGTCTAGAACGATTTGATCCGGATAATGATCCTCCAAAGGATAGGTGTGACTTCTGGGTTGGCGGTGTGCCTGTGAATGCCTCTGCATGCGTTCTCCCTGCTGGAACCGCGAAAAAAGGTTCTGAGGTGATATGCACGCTGACGCCCTCAGATGGGCTAGATGATGGTGAGTCGGCCACTTCCGCCTCGGTTATTATTAGCAACGTGCCGCCTCCTGCGCCGACGCTTCAAGTGACTCCAGCATCCCCAACCGTGCTCGATACCTTGAGCTGTTTAGTCGTTCCCGGGCCGCCAGATAGCGACGGCGATCCCATCAGTATTGAGACCAGCTGGCTGGTAAACGGTCAGGAAGTACTGGTCTCGAACACTACCGTCTCGGTTCAGCAGCTTGGTGCCAAAAAGGGAGATGAGGTGGCTTGTAGTGGTACTGCATCTGATGGGGAAGCTGTTTCCGCTGTATCCACTAGTGCCGGGACCGTGGTCGTCAATGCGGTACCCGTGAGTGGTGTGGTCTCGATCAGCCCCGATGGGCCCAATGTATCTAATACCTTGGAATGCGTGGCTTCAGGTTTTAGCGATCCGGATCAAGAGGATCAGCTTACGTATGTCGTAGAGTGGGTGGTTGCAGGACAGGTCGTCGCCGGCATCTCCGGTTTTTTTCTCCCAGCTGGTACGGCACAGAAGGGTGATGCAGTACGATGCCGGGTACAATCTTCCGACGGTGTGGTCACGACAGAATGGGTGAGTAGCCCAGTGACATTCGTTCAGAATGCAGTACCTGTTATCTCCTCTGCGGAAATCCTGCCGAGCCAACCCACAAGATTATCCGAGTTGTCATGCTCATCTACTGGGTTGAGTGATCCGGATGACCCACAGCCTTCCATCATCACCGAATGGAGCATCAATGGAACACCCATCGACGGACAACCGGATGAAGCGCAACTAACTCCTGGAGATGTTCTTGTCTGCACATTGAAACCCACTGATGGAGTCAGTGTGGGAACGGCGGTGGTGAGCCCGCCTGTAACGGTAGTGAACATTCCGCCTACCATCAATGCGGCGGTGGTGGTTCCTAATACGCCGACGACAACGGCGGAATTGACATGTATCGCCTCTGGAGTAAACGACCCAGAAGGTGATGTCGTATCGATTGCGACGTCCTGGCTAAAGTTTGGGGTACCAATTGACGGAGCCACCGATCCGACGTTGTCTCCATCGCTGACCATGGCAGGGGATGTCATACGGTGTCGACTAACGCCTACGGATGCATTCAGTGCCGGGTTAATTGTGACATCTGGTGCAGTACAAATAGCGAATTCCGCTCCCGCAGGGGTGCTATCCGTGGCTCCGGCGCAAGGAGGCCGGTTTACTCCGTTCGAATGTGTATTGACGTCCATAGAAGATCCTGATGGGGACAGTGTCACGGAAACCATATTTTTGACCGTCAACGAGCAACCTGTCGGTTCGTTGCCTCCACTAGAGGGCGGGGATCTCGTAGGTTGCACTGCGACATTATCCGACGGCATGACTTCAACCACGATAACGTCGGCGTTTGTCACCGTACAAAACACGGCACCATCGGTAGGTTCCGCTCTGATAAGTCCTCAATCTCCTGTGGCGGGTAGCGATGTGACGTGTCTTTCTTCCGACGTCACCGATCCGGAAGGGGATCCCGTGTCTGTGGCTGTGAAATGGTATCTATCCGGAACGTTGATTGTTGGTGAGACGGGCAGCGACCTACCCGGGAGCTATCTCTCCAAAGGTGCTACGTTGCAGTGTGGGCTCGTGCCATCCGATGGTGAACTCATCGGTGCGACGGTGCTGAGTCCAACGATTGTCGTAGGTAATACTCCACCCGTTGTGAGCGCGGTTGATGTATCACCGACTACACCGACGGTGCAGGATGAATTCTCCTGCAACTACCATGTAGAGGACCCCGACGCTGCAGATCAAGAACAGCTGGAATCTATCGTTACATGGTGGGTTGATGATCAGCTAGTCGCCGAAGCCATCGCAACCAAGGGTCAAACCGTCCGCTGTGAGGTAACGGTTACTGATGGTGCTGCGATCACCGGTCCAGTCGCCTCCGCAGCAGTCACTGTTGTCAATTCTTCACCAAGCGTCGACTCTGCCACGCTGACACCGTTGGAGCCTAGCTCTATCGATGCAGTGCTATGTGTCCCGAGCGGCTTTGTAGATGTGGATGGAGACCCACCCGCATATACCTACCGCTGGTTTTTGGACGACCAGCCAGTGGTGGATCAAACGACCGACGTATTGCCATCATACGTGACGACAAAGGGCCAATCCGTTGCATGCGAAGTGACGCCTATCGATGGGGAAGCGAGCGGAACACCCGTGTCTTCCAACGCAATTGTTATCAACAATAGCCCGCCCACAATAGAAGCAGCAGTGCTTACTCCTGAGGAGGGAGGTCTCACGACGGTGTTTACTTGTAGCGCTGTCAACGCCCTTGACCCTGATAATGACGCCGTGACAGTGAGTTACGGTTGGCTAGTGAATAATGCGCTAGTGCCCGGTGAGTTCGGCTCGACATATATCCCGAGCAGTGCTCTGCCTGAATCGACCTTGTCCTGCCAGGTTCGAGGCCACGATGGAAGCGCTTTCGGGGATACGGTTTCATCCAATATCATCGTATTGCAAAATGAGACGCCATCCATTGGGTCGGTCGCTATTCTTCCGGCAGAGCCAACAACCTCAGATTCACTCACTTGTATTGCCAATGATGTAGCAGACCCGGACGATCAGACGGTCCTTCTGACATATGCTTGGGCTGTCAATGATGTTGCGATTGCAGACAACACAATATCAACGTTGGCCCCTGAGTACTTTACGAAGGGTCAAAGCGTTACATGCAGCGTCACCGCCAGCGACCCATATACCT
>PKDL01000379.1 GCA_002863065.1 Pseudomonadota bacterium | reverse complement strand
CGCCGGGATGACAGGATGGGGGGCGTTTTTCAGAACCCGCCCGCGAAACGGAACGAGAAGCGATAATCTTCTGGCTTGATCGTCCGGTCGGTGCGCTTGTCGGGCCGCACAGATTCCAGCGTGATGCGGCCGTCGGCCAGCGGGGTCGATTCGCCCAGCGTCACTTCGAACGGCTGGTCTTTGCCGTTCGGGCGAATCCACAGCATCTGCACCCGCACCCGGCCGGCCCAGACGTGTTGCGCATGCTCGATTAGCTCTGGGGCATACGCCGTTAAATCCAGAGTCGAAAAGTCGACCGCCACACCGATAAGCTCGTCATGCAGTTTGCTAAAGAGTCCTGCTGCACGCCGTATTGGCTTCCCCATTTTTGTCTCCATCCCAAAACTCCGAAGAACTCTACTCGTAGCTCAAGCTTGGTACACTCTCAACGTGCAAGTCTTTCTCACAAGCATACCGAAACTCCATGTGGCTATACTTCTCGGTCTTATCGGCCTCGTATATCTTCCCGTCCTTCTGGGAGAAACATGGTTTCTGGACGTATACCTAACGGAAGTCTATCCACACCACATCCTCGTAGGGAATGCGTTCTCACAGCTAGAACTGCCCTTTTGGACACAACAGCTCATGATGGGCTATCCCCTGGCGTATAATCCGCAAGTCGGTGCATTCTACCCTGTCCATGCGATTCTCCTTCCGTTCCTAGACGCACATATTCTTCTTAGCTGGTCGGTATTCTTCCATGGATGCATCGGAGGCTTAGGTGTTTATGTGCTCGCACGGATGGCGACGGCCACAGAAATAGGCTCACTGATCGCTGGAGCCACCTACGCATTATGCCCGTTTTTTGTCTTTTATCATCAAGCAGTCCATGGGTTCATCGTCCTATCATGGATGCCTTGGGCCATCGTCTGCACCTGGAAGGCTGCCCAAGAATCTAACCGGCGTTGGCTTGCCGGCGCCGCGATGATCGTAGCCATGCAGATGTATGCCGGACACCTACAGTTCGTGCTCTACACTCTCTTGCTGATGGGTATTGTCGCCGTATACGGAGTACCAAAACGCTCGCTAGGCAGTCGACTGCTTCAGTTGGGATGGACTATCGCATCGTCGTTTGTAGCGCTGGCGTTGTACGCACCGCAACTCTTCGCGGCAATCACTCTTTGGCAACACAGTCTAAGAAAGTCACTCACATCCTCGGATGTGACCGAAGCCATGGCGGTTGAATCCCTTGGGCTGGACGACCTTGTCGAAGTTGTCCTGCCACAATTTTTTGGCGGGCCCAGCCTACGAGATTTCTGGTACCCAGAATTTCTCGGAATCGCTGTGATCCTGTCGGCAACAATCGCACTATATCGACGCCGGGCACCGCAATACTTGGGTTGGACGTGCTTCGGAGCAATCGTATATCTGATGGCAATCCAAAGTCCGGGCCTCGGGGAGCTCATCACCTCCATTCCAGGATTGAGTGCCTTTCGTGCACCAGGACGAATTCTATGCTGGCTCATTCTGCTGGCCGCTATCCTTGCTGGTACCGGATTCGAGTCACTCCTCACTTGGCTATCCACCCGGCCCGGTCGCATAACCTCTGCTGGCATCGCTGGTATCGGACTTGCGATTGCAACCGGCCTGATGCATGGAGTTGCCCCCAGAGACCCAGAGCTCCCAAACACTATTCTTGCAAGCCTTCGTACTTCTGACGGCTGGATGCTCGTTGCAGTATCAGTTGGCCTATTACTCGCTGGTCTACTGTACCAAAAGGCTGTGAAGTACGCCGCTTGGATACTTGCGAGTTGCATCATTGCGCCCCTTCTCCATGTATCCGTTCACTATTCTCCCTCGATCGATACGCTCGAGGACCCGCCATTCCTACCGCTACTGCGCGGAGCAAATCCCAATAGAGTATTAGGAATTGCCACCGGTGACCCCAACTACTTGGCATCGGTCCCTGGTCCAGAAAGCTGGCCACATAATGCAAGCGGTGATCCGGTGCGCGCAGGTTGGAGTCTCCACGCTAACGTGGGTGCCTCGTATGGGTTTTCGAATCTTCATGGACAAACAAGTCTGCCCTTGCGGCGCGTCGTACACCGGATTTTTGGACCACTTGGAGCGCTAGAGTACCCAGTAGTCGAACATCCACCCTACCACGCTGAGCTTTTGGCTCACCTCGGGGTAACGCATATCGTCTCTCGTAGAACTGGACAAATGCCGGTCACTCCGCGGCCGCCAGCGATTGGTGAAGTAGCGGGTTATGCCATTCTTCAAGTTCCAAATCCGAGGCCGCTGGCGAGATTTTACCCCAACTCTGGCGTGCAATTTGTAGGCTCAGAAAAGACGGCCATTGCATCGGTTCGACGGGTCCCCAAAGTGAATGACCTTGGTTATCCTATTGAATGGCCACTGATAGTGGAGGCACCTGCCAATATATCCGGTCTCGACAACGCCTACCTCGCCCCGTCGGATGTGACAGTGAAGCAATCAAAACCGGGGATGGTTACTCTCGCTGTCGATGCGCCCACGGACGGTATCGTGCTCTATACCGAAGCATGGTTTCCCGAATGGAGAGCATATGTTGATGGAACTCCGACGGATATCGTGGTTGCTGACGGCTGCTTTATCGGGGTCCCATTACAAGCCGGACAGCATCGGATCGAACTCAGGCTTGAGCCGTCTGCCTGGCGATGGGGCATCCCGTTCATTGGGCTGGGTGTATTCGGTCTGGTTGGGCTATGGTGGCGCCGTGAGGGTCGGCAGCAGCTCACCGCATCAACACCTTTAGTTGGGTAACCCAGATGCTTCGCCGAACGTAACGCGTAATCCAGACGTCACATGAGACCAGGCTTCGGCGCGCTGTACATCGGTAGGGAAGCCGCCCGTACGAAGTCGGTCGACAAGTACCGCATTTAGCAAACGTAACGCATCTCGGCGGCCATTCATTCCCTGCGCTTCATCCACCACGATATCTACATCAGGAAGAATCCGACGTAACCGGTGCAGTTGGGCCCGAGATGCGGCATCCTCCTCACGGAGTTCGTGAGCCAAAATGCTTGCATGATTGGCGGCCACCAGAACGTCAAATGATGCGTCTTCGGTACGCACATATGGCCGAACTTCAGTAAGCAAAAACTCCGCTAATGCGTCGAGCAAGGTCGCTTTCTCTGGACATTGAGACACTCAGCACTCCTTGACGGAAAGGCATCCCCGAGGGACATCGGGCCACTGGTCATATCCTGAGCATTCAGAAGTTCTCTCGCTCGGCACAGCTTGTGAGCATTCACTTACCCGCCGGCCAACAACATTTAACAGAACGACCATTGCCGGTAGAGAACCGCAGTGTGAGCCATTGGTCTAGGGAATTTTTCACGCGTGATGCGTTTTACCCATCAGATACCAGCCAGCACACTGTAGTCTTCATGGTCTAGCCAATTGCAAGCATTGAATTTCAATGAAGTTTTAGAATTTTCGTGAGACTGAGCCCTACTTCAACGTCGAGGACATAGAACGAGCGGTCCGAAATCCTGACGCCCCAAACATTTGGTCTTCGCGTATTGAGGCTGCCGAAGAGTATTGTATATCCGTACTTTTTTTCGGCCTGGAGGAGGACTACCGCGTACCTCCACCAGCTCAGAGGCAGCGTCAAAATCCCCATATTGCCGTACCATCTCTACTAGATGCCCGTACTCCCAGCCACGCCAGCCATCGAGAACGAGTCCAGAAGCGGCGACATATTGAGTGAGCAGGTCTTTGTGCTCATAAGTCACTCCATAATCGCCGGCCGTACCACCATGGTCATGGAGGTACTGACGAAAACTGGACAAGGTCAACATGTTTCCCGCGACGACGACTGATATTACTAGGTAGGTTGTGACCTGCCCCAAGCGTCCTCTGCTGCGAAATATGTCAAGTGGTAACGCCATACATACGAACTGCGCCGGATATAAAATGATGTAGTAGTGGGGGAATACTTTCTCCAATCGAAGTGCCGTAAAGATTAGGAGATATCCCAAGGTCCACCACACCATGGTGCCACTACCATAGACTGGATCTACCCGTGATTGTAACTGCTGCAGCCACGGCACGCGGCCGTCACTCAAGCGATTAAGAGAAAAGGCACAACACAACAAAAAGCCGAAACCCAGGAGCAGAGTACCCAACACCGTACCCGCGTTACGAATGAATCGTACCACTGCAGATTGCGACCCTTGGTACGCATCATGTGATGAGCCACACGCATATTCGAGGTCGTTACCTGCACTGATATAGGCAGTCCAACGAACACCGTCGCTTGACCACTTCTTTTCCGAATCCCGGGGCGAGCCATCCGGCTTTTTACCTTGTGCCATGCGTTGAAAGCCGCGGACGTCTTGCCAATCATTATCGACCTGATGAAGCACATACGGCGTGAGCATCATGGTAGCCAACACAGTCCCGGCGACCAGTGCTCCCCAATGAATCCTTCGACGGTACGTAAGCAGATAGATCCCAGCCATAAGTATGAGACCGACTGCAGATAGATGTAGCTGCCATAGCGCGCATAGCACAATGGGGATAGCGGCCACCCATTTCGTTTTCGGCTTTTCATGAACCGTAAAGAAACACCACAGAAGCGCGAGACTGAAAAGCGGTAGGACATCTTGTGCCCAAAGCTTCCGTCCATACAGAATTGGCCAAGGGGCAATGGCATAGAACAGCGACGACATCACGCCGATAAAATTTCCGAACCGCGGACGAATAACCAGGAATGTGAAAAGAACAGCTAAGGTCGATGTGAGTCCGATCAAGCCAGCAGTTACAAACCGTGGTTCAACGGACATCCAGGTCGGCAATGCCACGAGATAAATGAATAAAGGGGGGTTTCTCAGCCCGACGGAGTTTACAAGGCCAACCTTCGGTATTCCCTGCCCTTCCACCATTGGTAACGCCATATGAATCGCTACCGCCTCATCCCCTTTGAGTTCAATGAGGTCAAGGTCAGATAGACGGAGCACTGCGGCGACAATTACGATGCCGCACACGACTGCGATTAACCAATACCGTTCCTTCGATTCCACCGGGCGATGGTAGGCCTGCAATGGGCTAGTGTCGAGTAGCTGAACAGATAGGGCCAAAGGCGACTGAGCCTGCAGTGCCTGTGGACATACGCCGCATTGTGGCCTAATACGCTCGGGCTCAGCCTGCGGTAGATACCCCGACTTGGAGCACATACGAACCGACCATCACATGCTCAGTGCGTGTCCTCGATAGGTATCTCATCGACCGTGGCTAGGATGTTTTTTACATCTAGCAAACGCAAGGCTTCATCCCATGGCACTCGAATGCCTGCATCCTTCGGAAATAACACATTCGCGCCGTGCGGGACGCCGGATACATTTGTGCCCAGCTCCTCTTCGTCATTTTCCTTCGCGCGGGCCACTTCAACCACTTCACCATAAAGCGCTTCAGCCAACTCGTCCTTCGCGCCGGCGGGCAGATACAGACCCGACTCATGGATATCGGTTGATTTTTTCACTTTCACCAAGACACGTGGCCCGATGGGCTGTATGTGGCGAACTATTCTATTGGGCGGCTTGAGCATCGTCACTCCGTTACGCAAGCATTCGTCGACTAAGATAGGTAGTCTCCCACGTTGTCGCATAAATCGAAACCCGACAAGACTATATGCGACGCGAACGTTCAGTAACTATCAGTGTGATAATTTCAACATCAGAGATACGAAATGCATACGCTCGACACTCGACAATCAGATTTTGACACCCGCTTTGAGTTATTCCTGTCCTCTCGGAACGACCCGGAGCCCGATTCATCCGTGGAAACCCGAGTTCGAGAGATTGTCTCGGCAGTGCGTCAGGATGGCGATGATGCACTCATGCGCCTGACTCAGGAACTGGACCACTGGACCCCCACACATCCGAATGAGCTTCGAGCCAGCGAAGCGGAAATAGCCAACGCATGCGATACGGTGGGGGCCATTGTTCTAGATGACCTCCGACTTGCGGCAGAACGCATCGAACAATTCCATCGCCGCCAGCGTGAATCCAATTGGCACCTGGAAACGGAAGACGGGATTCTACTTGGGCAACGAACAGTGCCGCTTCAAGCCGCAGGCCTCTACGTTCCAGGCGGAACCGCTGCCTATCCATCGAGTGTACTCATGAATGCAGTACCCGCACGAGTGGCTGGAGTACAGCGCCTTGTCATGGTGACACCAACACCGCATGGGGTTGTAAACCCAGTCGTCTTGGCCGCGGCGCATATTGCCGGGGTAGACGATGTATTCCGAATCGGAGGTGCACAGGCCGTTGCGGCGCTGGCAAATGGCACAGCGACGGTTCCTAGAGTCGACAAAATCGTCGGACCTGGAAATCAATGGGTCGCTACCGCAAAACGACAAGTATTCGGGCAAGTCGCGATCGACAGTATCGCTGGTCCATCTGAAATATGTGTCGTGGCGAGCCCAGAAGGTGGAGCGACGCCCGACGAGCTTGCTGCCGACCTATTGAGCCAAGCCGAGCACGATGCCAAGGCTATGTCGGTTTTTGTCACATCCGATGAGCCGTTGATGAAAGCGGTACAAGCTGCGATGGAGCGTCAGTTAGACACCCTGCCACGCGCAGCGATCGCGCGTGCGGCACTGCGTGATTATGGATTATGTATCTTGACCCGAAACGATCAAGACTCGATAGCAATCGCGAATCGTATTGCCCCAGAACATCTAGAACTCGTGCTTGAAAACCCTCTCATGTGGGCCGAAAAGATCACGACGGCTGGAGCAATATTTTGCGGGCCACATACACCAGAGGCTGTCGGCGACTACATCGCAGGACCGAACCATGTGTTACCCACGAACGGCACCGCTAGATTCTTTTCGCCGTTAGGTGTTTACGACTTCACGAAACGCCTAAATGTCATACGATTCAGCAGAGAGGGCCTCAAAACGCTGGGACCTGCTACGGCGAGACTCGCAGATTTAGAGGGTTTAGATGCCCACGCCAACAGCGTACGGCTCCGACTTCAAAGAGGAGACTGATCACATGCCACGCATGGATATGGATGCATTCCGTGAAATCCAGACATTGCAGGCAAATCGTGAACAAGCTGCGTATACGACCCAAAGCCGCGCAGAACTGGATCCGGCGAGAGCCGACGCCATGAGCACATTCTGGCAAGAATTAGCAGCGCGAATTGATAAAGAAGACGACCTGGGCAACATGCGTATCATTGTGGGCGAGCTCGAACGCGACATCGATATGCTTCAAGCACTTCGACAGTCTGTGATGGGTAAAGATGACGCGAAGTATGTAGCCCAACTCAGTATCGTGATGCGACTGCTGGAACTGCTCATTGGGTTGGTCGAGCAATTCAAACGCAAGGAGAGAGAACTAGCCGACCAGGCGCTGCGGTACTTTCTCATGATGAACCCGGCAATCCCGTCCAAAGTGCAAGAGATGATTGAGCGAGAAAAGGAAAATATCCGCGATGCAAAAGCGAAGAAAGCGGGCCAGAAAAAGGCGCGTTCGGCCGTGGACGAAACAAAAAAGGCTCCTGAACAAACGGACAAGGATGCACCTCAGAAAAACCACGCAAGGCGAGAAAAGAAAATGGAAGCATGAGACGTCAGTACTCAGGATACGCTACATGGCGTACGGTCTTGCGACCCATACAATAAAAGGTCCCCCTATGACCCGTTCAATGCGCTGGAGTGTACTTGGAGGATATTGACCTCATACGACGCATTATCCACGTCGATATGGATGCCTTTTATGCCAGTGTCGAGCAACGAGACCGGCCGGAATTACGAGGTCTCCCCATCGTGGTCGGCGGTAACCCAGACGGCCGCGGCGTCGTTGCCACGTGCAGCTATGAAGCGCGCGCGTTCGGTATTCGTTCTGCCATGCCCTGCAGTCAGGCGAAGCGCCTCTGTCCCAATGTGGTCTTCGTACAAACCAATATGGCGAAGTATAAGGAGGCGAGCAGACAAATACGCGACGTGTTTCACGAAGTGACAGACCTAGTGGAACCACTGAGCCTGGATGAAGCCTATCTCGATGTCACCGAGAATAAGTTGAACCTGCAGTATGGACGTGATGTAGCCAAGTATATCAAAGCGCGGATCTTCGAATCGACCCGACTTACGGCGAGCGCAGGAGTTGCGCCGAATAAATTTGTCGCAAAAGTCGCGTCGGACCTGCGAAAACCTGATGGTCTGGTCATTATTCCGCCGGAACAGGTAGCGGACTTCATCGCACAGCTACCGGTACGAAAGATCTGGGGCGTGGGTCCAGCAACGGCAAAGCGCCTCGAACTGCTAGGCATCCGCACTGGATTGGAACTGCGAAACTTCCCGCCAGACCGACTTCAAGCACATCTGGGACGCACTGGACGCCTTCTACACCGGCTAGCGCACGGTGATGACCCACGACGAGTTACGCCCAATCGAGTGGCTAAAAGCCGAGGTTCAGAAACGACACTTGATCAGGATGTAATTCACATAGAGACCATCGAACGTATCATCCAAGACCAGGCGCGACAGGTCGCGGCCTCTCTCCTCAATATCAAGCGTCCGGGTAAAACGGTCACCCTCAAGCTTCGTTACAGCGACTTTGAAACCATTACGAGAAGCAGAACGCTACCCTCGGCTACCAGTTCTTCTGAGCTAATCGCCGAGACAGCCTGCCATCTTCTGAGAACGTCCACACATGCTGGCGAACGACCAGTGAGACTCGTCGGTGTATCAGTAAGTGGTTTGCTCGGAGCTGACGATCCAGAACAACTTTGGCTTGCCCTGCCGTTGCCTTAGATAGGCAACCCAACAGATCAATCGTAATCGTATATACGCTCATATGTACACGGGTCGTCTCGCTGTCCATGGCAGAAGCCGAAGGTCTCTGGGTCACCGTCGTCGCACGTTTTACCGTCCTCGTAGTAACAATATCCGTCCTGACAGGCGCCGAATACGCACCAATTATCCACCCGGCAATCCGAATCACTTGTGCAGGGGACACATCCATCGATGAAGGTGCCCCAACATGCTCCTCCGTCCTCTTGTAGACAAAAAACCCGAGCGCACGGTGTGCCTAAGTCACAATCATCATGCGTCTCGCAGTGACAATCCCGGTTAGGATCTAGGATACAGCCTCTGTCGGGGTTGCACTCTGCCGGGCAAGCGTCATCATGATGGCAGTGTAGCGGCGTTGCGAGACAACGCCCGTCGGAATCGGAATATGTGGTCCAGCACCGATTAGACGTCGCGCAGGGCCCATTGGGTCCCTTCGGAAGATGAACTGTCACACCAGTCTCGGTATGGCAGGCATCCACTGTCGCTGGATCACCGTCATCTTCATTCTCCCGTCTGCACTCGCTAGGTGTCGTAGTCCAACGGTGCAGGCATCCCATCCGTTCTTCTGAGCAGCTGTCAACGGTATGCGGGTTATCATCTTGGCAAAACGGAACCTCTTCGACCACGCATACGGTTCCAGTGCATATGGGCCACTGGCAAAATGTACCCTCGCAGTCATGGTCGCCCGTGCATGGCTGACATTGACTATGATCGACCCGGCGCATTTCGCAAAATCCATCAATGCATGGCCCGGCGTAGCACACATCATCCGCCACATGTATGCAGTCCGTATTCCGATTACAGCGCTTCGGTAGGAGTATCGGAGTATCACAGTGTTTCGTCGCAGCAGTCACAAGGCAACGCCCGCTTACGCAACGAAGCGTCTGACAGGGATGGTCGGTCGTGCACTCGCTATCGGAGACACAACGTATCGTGTCGTCTGCAAGGTCATGCTTACATGCGGCTTCACTTTCATCACAGCGGTCGCGCGTATTTGGATTAGCATCATCGCAATTTCGAGGTGCGTGGCGGCAGTACCCATCGATGCAGGCGCGCGGATCGCAAAATGACCCCTCGCAAGGCGTCTCCGCGTCACAACGAATGCACTCATCACGCGCTATTTTCATGTACCGGCACTCGCCCTCATGACACACCGAGGACATGCATGGGGCCAGACCCTCTGCGAATGTACAATCCTCATTGGTAGTGCACGACTTACCGGTACAGAGCGCATCAGGGGCGTGTACACACTTCCGTTCGAACCGAAGCCACCGGTCGACCGTACACGGATCTCCGTCATCACACGGATTGTTCTCGACCACCCCCACATTCGGCTCAGTCTTCTGGGCCACGTCATACTCAGTCCAAATGATGACTCCGAGTGAAAGTACAACGAGGCCAATGGCGATCGGCTTGTTCACATCCGTATCATACCGCGCGACGGCGACAAGTACCCTATGCGGAGTCGCAGTTTCTACGAGGCAACGAGCATATGTCACATACGACACTGGATGTTGAGGATAGTCGCAGGCGATGTCGCTCCGCTTGCGTCCGCTCGCCTACCGTGTCACACGCTACAGTGTGGCCTTGATTGGAACACTATTCGCGGTTGTTATTTGGGTATGGGTTCAATACCTACCGGGATATCTAACCTCTAGACTATTCGCTCCGATGGCATGCGGACCAGCACGCCATGCCCTAGCCTTGATCTGTGGCTTTTCTATCGTTCCGTTGGGACTTTTTCTCCTGGCCAGTGTGTTCGGTATCCCCATGGACAAGCCGGTAATCTTTGCCGGGGCAAGCGCACTGAATATCGGATTATTAGGCATACTCACACCGTGGACTGCGCCTGATATTGGCCGCCGGGACATCGCGCAACTCTCCGGTGTAGCGTTAGCCTCGGCGGTCTTCCTCCTATTTGGGTTCCGAGCAGTCGACGCTGGCGACGTGCTAACCACCATCCAACACTGCCTCTATGTCATTGCGCTGCATGGCATCCAAAGTCACCCGAGTGAGTCGTTGCCGTTATTCGACGCCATGACGGGCGACCACATGCACTTTCTCATTCATCATGACACCACAGGACTCGCCGGCCTCGCTCAACTGCTGTACGAGCAACGTATTGGAAATGTACCCATCCTCGCAGTCCCTATTGCCACCCTCGGTATGGCGGGGTGGTTTGTTGTCCAGGTTCATGCCACCGTCGCGACGGTTTACTGTATCTGGCTTGCTGCCCGAGAGGTTGGAGCATCACCGAAAGCAAGTGCGCTGTCTGCAGCAATCTTCGGCTGGGCCACCAATGTCATGAGTGCCTACTATGTAAATGAAAACTACTTCGCTCTCACTCTCGCGGCATTTCTTTTATGGACCGCCCTATCCACTCATGGCCGAGGGCTTGTCCTACTCGCTGGACTCGCCATAGGCCATGCCGTTGGAGTACGACATACGGCGGTACTGTTCCTCCCCGGCGTTGTCATTGGAGCACTCTGGCAGCCCATATCCAGGGCCGAACGCGGCATTCGGCTAATACTCGGTGCGGCATCTAGCGGACTGGCGGTCGCTCCGTGGCTTTATATCAACCACCTGATGCTCGGTGAGATACTCACCCATCCGAAAGTGCAGCCCGACTCCGGTGGGCGCGTCGTCGCGAATACAATTCTTGGGAAAACCTTCGCTTTCAAACCGCTGCAATGGCCCTTCACAAGCGAGGTCGTAAGAACCTCTTGGAATCCATTTCCCACTTTTATCTGGATACCGCTCCTCATCATCCGGAGTTTCGGCCAAATTGCATCAGCGATTGCGCTCCTTGGCCTGAAAAAAACCAGTAGGAGAACAGCCATCGTTCTCAGCCTCTTCTTCGTACCCCATACCCTCGCACTTGCCATGCTGGAAGGCCTAGATTGGGAACAGATAACCTATGCAATCGCTGGATTAGCACCCATCGGAGTATGGCTTGCATTGGGAATCGACCGCATTAGCCAGGTCGTGCAGCAGTCCACCTCACGGAGATGGACGCTTACAGCCACCGCTGCCTTAGTTCTCACTATCGTTGGAGGTAGCTTCGCCCTTCGCGACGTGGACTTCCCAGTCGATACCCGGCCCATGCTGGCCGAACGAGGTGTGGATGAGCCAGTTGCTATGCCGGAGATTAAACCACCACAGGGCCAGACCAAAGGAACAAAATCGGTCGCTGAGCGCCTCACAAAGCTACAACTTTGGCCTGAGATCCCCGTTTGGAGAACGACCTGGGCCCAGCGCTTAGCCCCGACCATGGCAAGCATCGTGCAATCGGCGGATGTACCCACCGTCAACGGCAAACCCGTGTATCCTACAGAACGAGCCGTGGTGCTTTCGGCCTACTCAAAAAAAGTCGCTCGCACTTATGACTTTAGCATCGCCGGAGGAGATTCAAGACCGTCCAATAAGCCAGTGCGAACCGCGGTATGGCTGCATACCATGGCATTTCAGTTCAATGCAGAGCGGCTTGATGTACACGTCGAGAGACTCAGTGGAAATTACGTTGTTGACTTGGTCCCGGTAGGAACATCGCAAACACCACGGGATTTCACCTTTTGGCTGAATCCTTGGTACCCGCCGATTAAGTCCATTACCGTCACATTGAACGGAGCTCCATACACCGACCTACGGGTACTACCCTGGGGTGGGCGCACCGACGAGGGCGAACAGATGTTCATTGTCACGAACTATCCACCCGAAGTACTGGACATCATCGACGTACCGTACACCGTCGACCCGCTGGGCAATCCAACCGGCTGCGGCATCTGGATCTTTCTGTCGGATGTCGATGGCGACAAAATCGAAACACTCAGCCCAGGTGGGGCGACTGACATGTTGTGGCATGGAGAATTGGAGGGCGTACTAAGATTACCCAACCCAATCCAAGCGGATCGACTCTACCTGTTCAGCGAACCCAATTGCAGCGACCACATACCGCAGTATGGCGACCGTTGGGGTAAGGCTTTGCCACCCTTCACGGGGGAAAATGGACCGCTCCAGATTAAGTTAGACAACATCTGGTAGCCAATTCGGATCATGAAGTTCGACAAGCTTGTTTTGCACCGTTAGCTTCATGCGGCCGTGATTACTTCTCCTACATGGGCCGCCATAGTCGCCGTTGTATTGTTGGCACCGGTGATGACGTGTCCCGCTCATCCGCCAGCACAAGCGCAACGACAGCCGCGATACGGAGCGACGACGACGATAATACGTGCGTATCAAGCACCGAGCAGTGCTCCGGACCCAGTCGTACACTTGGCGAAGGGAAAAAAAGCATACATCGCACTGCTCAAAAAAGCTGAGCGTCGAGCGACGGGTGCAGCAAAAAAAGTACTACGTACAGGTCGCCGGATGATGGAAAAGCGTTCCATCGTACGCGGCTCATGCTGGGACTGGGTGAATGCTGTTTATAAACGTGCAGGCTTTCCGAATACCCGCGGAAAACGAAAAACAGTGTTCAAGGGTTCACGAAAAAAGAAGCGGTTCACATCCATCAACCGCATCCAACCGGGAGATTGGCTTTACTACGTGAACTACCAATACAAACGGGTACCACACAGTGGGATCTTTATCGCATGGCTCAATAAACGAAAAAAACGGGCACTTATTCTGAGCTATCGAGGAGCCCGTAGTCGCACTCCAGGCGGGCTTTCAACCTATGATCTGCGTTCGGTGTACAACATCATTCGTCCCCAAGACGGCTGATCCAGTACATCTACCATTCACTCTCGAGTACGCACATCCGCAGTCAACTGCGCACTCGCCTCTACGTCTAAGGCTCTCGGTAGTATCCCGTAGGGGGACGTCTAACCGAACAAATGGTAAAAAGGAGTGACGCTGGAGTCATCGACGGCAACCAATGGTATCAACCCCGAAGATTGAGGTCTTCCTCATGCATGTCTTTATCCGCATTAGTCTCGGACTAACCATCATTTGTGGGTGCACTACGTCGTCCGATAATGCCACCACCGGTGATACGAGGCATCCGGTCGATACTCCGGCAGAATCCAACTTCTGCACCGGTGGCGTCGCCGCGCTATATGAGCCACTTGCGGGGGACCGGCTCGACTCCCTGCCCGATGACTTTTATACAAACGAGTCGGCCACACCGACCGGTATACGCGTCTCATTCCACGATGCTGGTTGGCTGAGTGCACTGCCCGAATCATATTCAGGTATTTACCGTGACGTGGAAGGGCTAGATGGTTGGGGGCTAAATGCTGGGATCCATCTAAGGTTTGACCAAGAGGTGACATTTCCGTCAGATACGACTGGTCAGGGCGGTGCAATAGGTCTGTATGCCCTAGAAAGCGGAATGGCCACTCCGATACCATTTGAGGTCCGTTCTGTGAGCGATGGTAAGTCGGCTATTTTCTTTCCGCTGATCCCTCTTGCGGAAGGGACGCAGCATGCATTAGTCATTCGTGCCGATGCACTCGCGCCAGAAATTGACTGCATCCGCGCAAGTGACACCCTACAGTCGCTTCTGAACAGTACCGCGAACGATCCGAAACTCACTGCGCTCAATACGCGATATCGCGACGTATTGAATGCCCTATCATTGCAACCCGACGAAGTGGGAGCCGCGGTCGTATTCACAACACAAACCGTGACAGCCCCATCCGTGGCTGCCGCCGCAGATGTCGCTGCCCGTCAAATGAAGTGGACTAATAAACCAACGTGCGACGCCCCAGCAAATGAGCGCCGGAGATGTGTCGGTACATATACCGGGTATGACTATCGAGATAACAACGGTACATTTGGAAGCGAACCCACGATGGAGTGGACAATGGAGGTAGATATCCATTTACCCGCGGGCCCGGGTCCCTTCCCTATCGTGGTTTTCGGTCACGGCATCATCGATGACCGAGAATCAGCCCTAGCCAGTGCTGATATCCTAGTCCCTCTGGGGATCGCATTAGTAGCAATCGATGCACCGCATCATGGAAAACATCCGACAGCTACATCCGGGGGAACCGATCCAATCGATGCCGCGCTCGGATTGTTGGGTGCCGATCTTGATAATCTCAGCCTGAATACCGTCGAAATGCGGAATAACTTTCGTCAGGCTGCATCCGATAAACTCCAAATGCTGCAATTACTGGAGCAAAACCCAGATATCGACGGGGATGAGGCACCGGACTTAAACTTTGACCAAATCGGCTATCATGGCGTCAGTCTTGGCGGGATCATGGGCCCAGAATTTCTCGCTCTACGAGGGGATATAGACATCGCCTTGTTGGCCGTACCAGGCGGACGCCTCAGCACACTCTTCGCAGACTCTGAGATTATGAGTCTCTTTCTTGTCCTGCTCCAAAGCGTGGTTGAAGACAAAAGTGACGCTGACCGGCTACTCCCAGTTGCGCAGACCTCAATCGATCCAGGCGATCCCGCTACTTGGGGGGTGTACGCCATGCAGCAGCGATTGAACGATGCGCCGCCTCCAAGTCTGCTCATGATGATGGCGTATGAGGATGAGACAATCCCTACGTCAGCCACCCATGCACTCGCTCGGGCGATGAATCTTCCAGTGGTTGAGCCAATGGTGGTCGATCCATACATCGTGGGTACGGTCGCTCCGCCTGTCTCATCGAATCTTGGGGCAGCTACCGGCGGTCTCTTTCAATTCGACCGCGTGCGTCAAGCTGAGGATGCGGATATTGAACGGGCAAAACACAACACCACACCGTTCAGTCTTGAAGCTCGCTATCAGGCCGAACACTTTTTCCAGACATGGTTGACCAACAGTACCCCAGAGATCATCAACCCGTACGCAGTGCTGAACACGCCGATTGATTAGGCCTGATACGCAGTAATGATCGGTATAAAAGCAAGTCCTGAATTATTCGGCTTCAAACCGGATGACCGTATTACGCTGGTCTTTCGTTGCGCCTTCACTCCTCTGAACGGTGAATTCAATAAATGGCCCGGTAGGCGTGGTATTAAACTCCCATCGCCCCCCTCCGACCACAGGCTCAAATCGAAGACTTTGACCGGCAACAGACAGATCATCTGCGGTAGCGTCGCGTCCTAACATCAATTCGATAGATACCATTACGTTAACTCGGCCGGATGGTGGTGCCGGGACACGAATCTTCGTATCAGTAGCGCTACGGATAAGCCCTGTCTCTTGTGTATGGAGATACTGCGGGAAATACCGGAAGAGGGTCATCTCCTCCGAAAAATCGAGACGGGCCATACCGAGCTTATCCCAAAAGCTCTCCGCATCCAGAGGTACCTTAAAGCGGTAGAGGGATAAAAATGGGTAGTCCCAGTGGCCGTCAGGCTCTAGATTCGCATGCATCCATTCGATTTGATGTGCCGAAGTCGAAGGATCGAATTTCCGCGTACCAAACATTTGCTCATCGTAAACGGCAACCCAAATACGCCGGAAAGCCAGGTGGCGAGTAAGCGTTTCTATGGTGGTATTTCGCGCATGAAATGGTCCATACAGTCCATCCACCCACTTCGGCCAAGCCAATAAATCGCTCGGTTCCCGCTCAGCCAACGTATAATTCATAAGTTGGGCGTAATACACCGCCGGTAGAGCCGTAAAGGCATCCTCAGCTTCCCGCTCTGTCTGAATCCTGTCGGCCATTTGCCATTGCCCTGGACGCTGCGGCGTGGTGATGACACGTGCATCCTGAATCAGAAAACCAAGTAGCATGAGACCGAGTGTCGACCGCCGGAGCCACATACTTGTCATCCCAAACCGATGAATGCCCGCACTTATCGCGACAGCGACCGCGGGCAAAAAGACACTCGACCATCGGTATGCGTAAAATACGCGTCCAGCCGCAAATGACATGTACATCGCATGAACGAAGAGTACGTAAACAACCAACATCAAGAGCTGTAGTCCAGCCAGTCGCGCCAACACCCGATGCCGTCGCCAAAGCCAAACGATGCCTACACCTGCAACCAGCAATGGCAACGGAGCAAAGATACGTATCTCGGGTGGAACACCAAGCACGATCGAAGCGAAGTAGGTCACGTATTCTGCAAAACCTGGGTCTGGCAGATAATCAAGACTCATAAGACGCGTACTCATTCCGCTCGCAAGAAACGTCCGTATAAAATGTACGCTCCAAATCAGCGGCAGAGGACACACCCAACCAAAGGCTATCAGCGCCCGACGATATCTCCCTTTGTCTCCTCTAATCGACGCAGAAAATAGCGCTAAGCCAATCGAAAACCCAAGAACTGCAACGGTATAGTGACAGAAAAACCCAAGGACGAGGGTAGCGGAAAACAATCGCCAGCGCTCTTCGACCGCGGCCATAGCAGCCGTAGATGAAACGAGAGCTAATAGCGCGTAGGGAGTGGCATCACGACCGTAGTAAAAAGTGACGGGCAGCAACCCAGCGACCAATGCCGCCGTCAGACCCATCCGACGCCCGCCAGCTGCGGCACCAAGGCGGTATATCGGGCACGCCATGGCAAAGTGCGCACACACAGACAGACTCCGTAGCCACCATTCTTCACGAGATATGGCCGCCATCATCCGCAGTAAGAGTGGCCAAAGGGGTGGGTGGGATAATTCACTCGAAATCGGGTCCGTCAGCAAGCTAAGGATATTCTTCGGACGAAGACCCTCGTGAAGATAGGTGAACTCAAGTAATTCCGGAGCTTCCGAGCCGATACCCCAAAGCAATGGAACCGTAGTCACCGTCGCCACTATCCATAACCAACGACCGGCAGGTTCGATCGGCGTGCGAGAAGGAGCCGGCGACCTGGGTAACCGTCGTACCCACAGAAAGCCCACCCCAAAAATGAGAACTGCGATACCGATCGTTAGCCAAATCGCGCGCGACCACCCAGCATCTCTGGTGATGAATGCCATCTCCATATCGCCCAAATCAAAAAGCAAACGTTCATTCAGGTGACTCTGGGGTTGAATGGGTAACTTGCGAAGAAAAAACGTCATGCTCCCGTTCAAGCGAGGGCCCATACGTTCCAAGTCGAGCTGACCGACCAAATATACCTGCTCTGTGTGCGGAGGGAGCATAAGGTCGAATTTTCCGGTCGACCTATCAGCGGTCGCCCACGCCAACACGCCATCTGCCGCAGCCATATCACGCGATGGTAGAGCGGCAATATGGAAATCGTAGAGCCCTCGATACCCTTGCAGCCTACCCTTCAGGTACGGCGACCCCTCTGCCCCAGTCGGGGTAGCAAAAGCCGCAAGAGACGTGAAACACGCCAAAATCAGTACAATACGTGTCACCGAGATACCTCGATCCACACGTCGGATGGCAACATCCCCTCGCTAAATTGGAGTTTGGTCGTCGGTCGCATCGCGGTGTCATCATGGAACGCGCAACTAAGCTGCTGACCTGTTTCATCGCAGCTTTGATCTAATACCGAGACCACCCCCGTGCTGGAATCAGACCAATGAACCTCTAACTTTTTCGTGCCGCTTGGCAGTACAAGGGTGATCTCACTTTGAGATAAGGGGGCAAACATACTCCCCGCCGGATGCTGTATGTATCTCTCAGCACCTAGCCTATCGTCTAAATGAAATGCCAACTTTGACTGATCGAGCCACTGACATTCCAGGCGGCATTCAAACAGTGAAAGCGTCAAGTAGCCATATCGGTGCTGTTCGATTTCAGACCAGCCCTCTACCTCTAACGCTTGTCGAGTTCTTCGTGCGACCAATGGGTCAAATTTTGGAGTACCGAACATCGCTTCAGCAAACTCGAATATGACTCCGCAAGGACGGGCCTGCTTCGGGTCCGCCGTCCATTGTGCGGGCTTGTTAGGGACTTGCTCGACCTGTTGTGCCGACAGGACTAGTATCGTCCTGACCATGCACCCAACTCCTGGTATGGCACACCAAGCCGAGTACCATCTGGGAACCTTGTACAGTTCCACGGTCCGGTAGATGACCCCATAAACCCCCCTCCTACCTTGGGCAATATTGGTGCCATCCCGCATGCCAGTCGATGGGATGAGTTCCCAGTCCACAGCAGCCATGGCTGCACAGGCATGCAC
>PKDL01000382.1 GCA_002863065.1 Pseudomonadota bacterium | reverse complement strand
TTAAGATGTTTCTCAAACGTGATGAGTTCGCCGCTATTCGGATTCGCCAGCTTGCTCAAGTGGTGAAATGCCAGTTGCATCGGCGTCATGGGAAATCGAGACATCACAGGACTCGCAGCCGAAGGCACATACAACGGCCCAACAGTGGTATCCATGAGCTGGCGCAAATTCTCACGTCATAATGAGAGAACATGGAAGCGTAGTGACGCAACTCGAGTCGGGGCAAAATAATGTAGGCAGCTCCGCCATCCGCTAGGTAGTCCGGTGCGTCTTGTAAAAATCGTGTTACGACTTCCCCGTTAGCACCGCCCATGTACGCACGATCCTCGGGTGAATCTGGGGCACCGACGTGAAAGGGCGGATTGAAAAGAATTCTGTCAAACATGCGACCTTGCAACGGTTCGAAGAGATCGCCGTGCAGCACCTCAGGGGGCTCGAGTCCATTGTCATATGCATTCTGCTGTACGGATTTGAGGCACACGGTTGGTAGGTCAGTTGCCGTAACCTGCGCGCCCTCGCGTGCCGCCATCAAGCCCCAGACGCCAGTACCGGTACCCATGTCTAGTACGGTTGAACCTGGCTTTAGGTCAGCTACGCCCGCTTCAAACAATCGCTGGAGTGATAGGAAGGGGAGAGGGCTTGGATTACACTGCCCGGGCTTGACCGTCAGATGCAGTCCGCTGATATCTCCAGACGGCATTCTGGAGCCCACCTTCATCAGAGCCACAAGCGTCGAAATACGCAACTTGTGGAGCGTACGAACCGGTACCGAACCTTCACTAGGGGAGGCTGTGGAGTGGTCTGGTAGGTTTTCAGTCAGCATGTCGGAAGTTCTCCAATGCGTGGCGACGCTGGAAGACGCTTAGCCGTTGCTCACCGGTTTTTCACCGATGTACAGTCGGACAGCGCCTAGTGTTAGAGAGATATCGCGACCGTTCACAAACCCCGTCTCGTTGAGAAATGCGAGAAAGTCAGGGCCTTGCATGAAGGCTTCAACAGAGTCGCAAAAGTACCGGTATGCGGTTGGATTCGATACAAGGCCGGCAATCGACGGTACTACGTAACGGAAGTATGTTCGGTAGGCGGCTTTCAAAAGCGGCGTATTGGGTACGGCCGGCTCAAGAAAGATGACTCTGCCGCCTGGCTTTAGTACTCGGAGAATTTCTTCGCAACACGCGTGGTGGTCACTCACATTACGAAGGCCGCAGGACATGGTGACGGCATCGAAACTGTTATCATTCAAAGACAGTTTCGTTGCGTCTCCATACTGAATGTCTAGTTTTGCTGCATGGGGATGTCCTTCCGCGCTAGCACGGAAGACGTCCATCATTTCTTCGGACAGGTCGACGCCTACGATTGAGTTGATACGCGATGCAGCACCCTCTAGAAGTGAGAATGGAATGGCGCCGGTTCCAGTGGCCAAATCCAATATATCCAGTGATTCGCCTGCTGGAAGCTGTTGAGTAAGTGCCTTTCGCCAGCGTCGGAAAAGCCCGAGCGAGATGACATCAGAGATACGGTCGTAGTGCTTGGAGACCTTCGCGTCGAAAAGCTCCCAAGTACGAGATTTATCATCTAAGAACGTTTGAACTGACATTTCGCTATCCTTGGCACGCGTATTGAACAATCTACAGATGCAAGTCAGTAGCCCATGATGCCCACGCGCTAGTAAACATCTGAGCGGGTTATATACTCGTGAGTAGGTTTTGCAAAGACTTAAATTCGCCCTTGTCCAAATAATGCCGAGGTAGTGGTCGGTTTTGGGTTGTCAGGTGGGTTGATTTGTGGCGATTCAAATGCAGTGCATGTGGAATTACAGCCCTACTGCGCGGTGAGTAGTGACGTTAGCGCATTGGGTAATCGTGCAATGTTAGGCATGATGTGATTCACAAGCCAGCGGTCCGCTCTCGGCGCCAGACGCCGGCCAAGCGAGGTTGATACGCCAGGCACTCTTTCCGGATACGTTTCGAGCGTTCCCGAAACGTGGAATGTGCACCGTTCTTGGTCGGTGGTTTCGAACGAATTAACCCCTTCACAAGAGAAGAGCGATTCCATGTGCATGGTTTCAAATCTCCAATGAAGAGACCGGTCGGCATCGTTCCAAGTCGCAATGTCACGCCACTGCATCATTTCTTTGGTGAGAAATGGCCTGGCTGCTAGCGGAGCACTTCTTCTATTACCTTGCCACACGTTAGTGAGCCGAAGACGACCATCGGCTTGGGTAACGCGTTCCACCGTCTCGATGTGGTCCACCTCTGGGAGAAATGGAACCAGTTCCGGGACTCTATCGCGAAGTGTGGAATAGACTGCGCTAGCCGGGAATGCAATGGTTTCTTGGAACTGAAATCGCATGGGTTCGCGAACTCCGCGTTCAAAACCTGGACAAACCGAAGATACTGCCGCAGCACAAAATCTAGTCGGTTTGAAACGGAAAGGGACCCGCGACCGGCTGACCGCCGGGTCGCGGTGGTTCATGCAACTACGGGCAGGCTTTTACGACTCCACCGGTAGCTTCAGGCTCATCCGGGGGACCGCACCAGGTGGCTAGTGGAGACGTACACTCGCCCACAACATTGCAGGTCCAGTCTGAGTATGTGCAATCTGCGCCGAGATTCGGGCAAGAGATCGAGCAGTAGCCTTCAGTCGCGCCGGGCTGCTTTACGCACAGATCTGTTGGTGCAGCACAATCGGTATCCTCAGTACAAATGACGCCCCATGCATCGTCTCCGCCTTCTGCAGAGTCATCACCGTCCGCCGATTCGCTGCCGTCGGCCATATCAATGCTGTCTGTGGTGTCTGTACCGTCACTCGTGTCATCGGCCATGTCGATGCTATCCGTGCCGTCCGTGCCAGTGCTCATATCAGCACTGTCGGTACCGGTCGTGTCACTGGTGGCTGCGGAGCCGCTATCCGACTCACAGGCTGCCATTACGAGTAGCCCAGCGAAAATAAATACGAGGTAATGCTTCATCTTATTGTCTCCTTCAGTAAATCAACCCGCTGGTCGATAATGCCTGGGTGTGCCTGGTTTTTTTTTCGCTGTCAACTACTTTGAACCGGATATGAAGAAGTCGCCTGGCCTTACTCAATGTACCGTTCTTCGCCGGATGGCCGCGGTACCGATGGTGGGACGCTGCTGTGTACTTCGGATGTCTGCGCTAAATGCCTACTCTTTGGAATCCACCGCATCGTTTTCATTTGGCCAGGCACTCCACCGAGGCTGTGTGAACCAGTGGATATTATTTCCGGACTCGATTGCGTCGACTTTTGTGGCGATGACTTCCGCACGATGTGCCTTGTCTGGAACATGGACATTTTCAATTTCGATTGTAGTTCGCTTTTTGGCGAGAATGGTAAATGCGGCACCTGAATACGACATGAAGGCAGAAAAGCTCTCAAACGCTGAACCAGGACGAACGCGAAGCAGTTCGCCGTTACTATCGAAGTAGCGGACGAGCAGAACATAACCGCCCGCAGTCTTGGGTCCGTGATTGTATAGTGTGGTTTTTACGCGTCTTGTCAGTCCGTCTCCGGTGAATTCGACGAATTCGGCGGATAGCGGAGCGCCGTTGATGGCTTTAGGCAGAGGTTCGTCCTTTACCGGTTCAATGGGCTGGTCCACAACGTTCTCTGCCACTGCTGCTTCAGACTTTGAGTCCTCTTTACAGCCAAGTGTCAGACTTATTAGCAGTAGCGAGGTGAGTGATATGAGGTGACGTCGCAATTAGGATCTCCCGTAACCCATCGCCCGTGTCATACGACGGGTAGACAGGCAATTCAACCGCTCAATTCGCAACCCGTATACGAGCCGCCGGCGAGTGATTATCCTACGGTTTGGGCGCTGCAGGGGTATCTAGCGTTGGTCGGTCCTTTGTCGGTGCTACTTCCTGAGGCTTTACTGCCGCAGCCGTCCAATCGGGCGGCATATTACCCATGGACTGGAAGAACTGCGTCCAATGGGCCATCGTTGCCTCATATCGTTCCATAAATTTGGCTCGATGCATTGTTTTGGTCCTCGACGGCTTTTGGTCCCATTTCGGCCATACGAGAATATCGCCGCATTCAAAACACACATTAACGCTTGCAAGAGGTTGGTCTTTTACATCAAAAAAAACCACCCCATGTCGCGGGAAGGCGCATTTGGAGACTCTTGCTCCACCTTCGGTCTGGTGGACCAGCGCCATTGCATGCATGGCCTCACTCGATGTCAGTTGTCGCTCATTGCGGATTTCCGGGTGCATGCCGACCGTCCCGCGTTGCTTACCGCTGAGGGGGCCGAAGGCATAGAGGCCCTTGGCTCCTGGGCCAAACGATTCAAAATTATACGTGTACGCCTTCGCGTAAGCGTATTTGAGGGTCGACCAAGCAATGGGGGCCGGCTTCGGCGTTGCTGCGTCACAGACAAAGGCGTATCCGAAAGCGATGATGGCAGCTGCAATTGTGCTATGTGGAAAAACGATCTTCATGCACACACCGTAGAACGAGTTGTGGGGTGCGTCTATTTGCCGAGCGGTTCGCCTGTCTATTTGTACTGAAGCCTACGGTCTCCGAATGTTCGGACCCGACGACGCCATGCGCGGTAGCTGCCCGGTTGGAGGTGGCGCCGCATCAGCTTTTTTACTTCGCTATCACGGAGCCCGTATTGGGCTCGTATGTGCTGGAAGCTCACATGGTCAGAGAGCGCAAGCGCTATCACTTCACTGATATCGCTCGGCGACAGATGGTGTGGAGTTTGTTTGCTCACGTATACGGGATACGCGGCAGTTGCGTAGAAAGCTAGAGTGCATATCCATGATTCAACGATTGGCTGCGTCTCCTCAGATCACAGAGCGGTTCATACGTGCTTAGCCGAGGTAGTTTTTTCTGCGGCATTTTTATTGTGGCGGGTGCGCCAAACAGCTCGACGTGACTGTTAGGTATCGTCGAGTTGCGGCGGAGCATGTCATCTTCCGGCAGAGCTATCGAAACCGGAACGAAGCGCGTAGTCGTGGCCGCGACGTTATGGATGATGGCGAGTTGTATCCGCAAGGGCCTCTGTCTCGATTGCTTTGCGATGGTAGCGCATATCCTTATATTCAGCGCAGACACGCGCGGCGAAATCGTTCTGATTTACATCATTGACTGTCTGCGGTAGACGTCCCCGACGCAAACCCAATTGATGCGGCGGATAGTATCGCGCGTTTGAGGAGACCTATGAGCACGGCTTGGCGTACATCACCAGACCACGAAAACGAAGGATGGCCTAAGGGCGTTCCCTATATCGTTGGTAACGAAATGTGCGAGCGCTTTTCTTACTACGGAATGCGCGCGATTCTTACGGTGCACTTGGTTGCGCTCTACCAGCTCACCGGTGCCGCTGAGAGTATCGCGAAAGATAAAGCAACGGCGGCCTACCACCTTTTCGCGGGCGCTGTGTATGCCTTCCCTATGCTGGGGGCCATTCTTGCAGATAGGTTCTGGGGTAAGTACCGAACGATTCTATGGTTATCGCTTATGTACTGCGTCGGGCACGGGGTGCTTGCGGTCGCGGACATACCCACTGACCCCAATACTCGCCTGACGCTGGTGGGCGTCGGCCTCGCATGCATTGCAATTGGGGCTGGTGGTATTAAGCCGTGTGTCTCGGCAAACGTTGGGGACCAGTTTGGTCGTGCGAACTGGGGAAAAGTACAAACAATTTACCAAATCTTTTATTTCTCAATTAACTTTGGGTCGTTCTTTGCCACGCTCCTAATCCCAGCGATACGCGGCGATGGGTCGGAACCCTGGCGCACTGCACTCGCCTTTGGCATTCCTGGCGTTTTAATGGGAATTGCAACGTTCTTTTTCTGGCTCGGGCGAGACAAGTTTGTGCACGTCCCGGCGCAACCTGGCGGGCGTTTAGGTAAGTTGGATACTGCTGCCGGAAGCCTGCTGTTCTTGGCGCTCGGACATCTGTTTATTACCCCGGCCGACTTCGGATGGTGGCGTGCAGTCATCAGCCTTGTATTCATTGCTGCCGGTTTTGGGGTATTCAAATACCGCCAAAGTCTAGAACAAGATGATGGGTTCTTGGCGATACTAATCTATAATTTGGCTGCAAAATTACGTGGGGGAGATGCAAACGCGGAGCTCGCGGATGCCGATCATGATTCAAGCAGTCCGTTACTCAAGAGTGCGACTTGGTCTAAGTTTTGGGGGCCCGCGATTCAGAAGTTCGGTGTGGCTGCCACTGAAGGTCCGTATGCGGTCTTCAAAGTGTGCACAATCTTCATTTTCATACCCATATTCTGGGCCATTTTCGACCAACATGGCTCAACGTGGATTTTGCAGGCGCAATCGATGGACTGCACGCTGTTCGGTGTAGAAGTTCAGCCGGAGCAAATCGCAGCATGGAACCCATTGATGGTGATGCTTCTCATCCCGATTATGAACGCGGTATACCGTATCTCGAAAGGGATCGGCTTCGAATGGACTCCCTTACGCCGAATGGTTATCGGACTTTTCATGTCTGGCGGTTCGTTCGCCGTAGCAGCAATCGCGCAGAGAATGATCGATGCACAGGGGCCAGGAGTCGTCAGTGTATGGTGGCAGGTACTTGCTTATCTTATTCTCACAACGAGTGAGGTGTTGGTCTCTATCACGGCCCTTGAGTTTGCCTACACGCAGGCACCCAAGCGAATGAAATCCGTCGTGATGGGCTTATTCTTACTCACGGTGACGCTGGGTAACGCATTTGTATCCGCGCTCACGAGTGCGAAAGATAGCATCGCATCCATGTTGAATACTGAGTTTGGGCAGGCAGAGTTCTTCTGGTTTTTCTGTTGGGCAGCAGTCGTGGTCGGCGTACTGATGGCGCTTCGGGCCCGAGTATATATTCAGCACGACTACGCACAGGACTAATGGGTTAGCGGAAAGCGCTCGTCAGAATTAAGGCTTCCTGCCTAGTGAGCTAAAAAGTCAACGCTACCAGCGGCCAGTTACATTCGAGCGTCCGTGTACCACCTGTTTTGCCAGGTGAGTACGTAGTGCTGCGTGGTCCGTCGCATGATATTTCACGCACGATGCGAAGCGAACCATCTCTTTCAGACTCAATCCTTTGGCTTCTAGGTCCTGTAGCCTGCTGATGGCTCCCATACGGCTCTTTTCACACCTCATCACTTGTGGCCACCATGGCCAATTGCACACGTAGTTGAGGGACGAGCTGTCGGTTGTTGGGGTCGTGAGCGCGTACATCGAATGCACTGTAACCAGTTAGTCAATAGA
This sequence comes from Pseudomonadota bacterium, assembly GCA_002863065.1. Taxonomy (GTDB): domain Bacteria; phylum Myxococcota_A; class UBA9042. Next base: position 11,660 of record PKDL01000382.1, on the reverse strand, counting down.
AACGCACGCTTGAACTGCGCAGGACGGTTCGTACATTGCCTGGTCAAAAGCCGCTTTGCTTCTGTGGTGTGAGGAGCGTTGTACACTGTGCCATGCTGAATTGGGGATTGAGCATATCTGTCCATCATTCTTGAGTATGCTAGGGCGGTAAATCTGACAGAACAGGTTGCCGTAATCGGTACACTTCAATCAGCACTCCACTGCACCAGTCGAGTCACATAACGTAGCCGTAATATACGTCATCGAGTTGCCGCATGACTTTGCCACCCACGAGTCTAAACTGCACGTGTCCCGTGCGCCTAGACCGACACTGGTATCGACCTCCGCGGGCTGAGCGTCGTTGTACCCTAAGGAACAGGCCACTGTGGTGTGATGATAAAGTCATAAAAATCGGCGTACTCGTTGTCGGTAGGAGCCCAATCACCGCCACTACCGCCGAAAAACGTACTGAAGTACAGCGTATCAATGGAGAGGCTCGCCACGTCGCGGTAGCGCATGTCGTTGCGGTCTAGTGCCAAGACACCATCGAACCATGACTGGAGCATGCCATCGTTTAGACCCGGCGTATTCATCACAATTCGAGTTCGCACATAGTGCCACTGGCCCGGAGCGAAACTCGTCTGCCCGCTTGCATCCCAGTACAGATTGTCACCCCACTGGCTGACCTGTTCGGGCACATACATGTACTGGACGACTTTACCGTCTGTACGCCACATAAGACGCGCACTGAATCCATCTGCACCGTTGGGTACATCGCCGCCGGTATTACAATCGCCGCCACATAGTCCAGGAAGCTTGCCCCCCTTGACGAAATCAAAGCCGTTTCGGAATCGAACTCGGTAAGAGATATAAAGCTCCTCAGCACTCATGTTCAAAGCGACCTTAAACTGCGCGCCGCCTGCCCCTGGACCCACCTCGCCCAATGGGTAGCTGACCCTAAGAAAGCGATTGCCAGGCTCCTGTTCTACGATGACTCGACCTTCGTTCAGACCGTTATTCCAGGAAATATCGGTACCGAAGTCATCCTGCACCATACTTTGCTCGTAGACTCCTAGAGACTGCTGTTCGAAGTCAGCGTGCAGTACCAGTGCTGTCGGGGATACACCCAAACACTGACCGTTTCCGTCACAGGTATCTACCAACGTGGTTTCCACCTCATCGTCACAAGGCACGCCAGGCGGGTGGTACAAGGTGTCACAATTGTTTCCGTTCGGCGTGGATGACGCATGACATGGGTATGCATAGCAACCAAAGGGCTCTCCAAAGCACGCGCCTGAAGCGGCACACGTGTCGTTCGCCGTGCTCAGTAATCCATCGTCGCAAGGGCTACCAGTGGCGAGTCCATTGTCTGCGCAGTGCAGTGTTCCCTCAATGGCATATGGACCGATATCCGTAGCACTATTCGACTGCCTTGGGGTGCCATCGATGTCCACTGGTGGTGCCTCGGTGGGTGTACCGGCATCTATGACCTGCCAAGTCGTCGGCAATGGGCGAAAGTCCATTGCCAGTGCGGTCAGGACGTTATCGATCTCCTTGGCTGATGCGGGGCCAGATGTTGCATCGGGATGCGGGACGATCGATGCAATCCCGGTGACGTTCGTAAAAAATTCACCAAAGGGCGGCGCATTGGTCATTTCTATGATGGTATTTTCGCTCGCTGAACCGAACTGCGATTTACCCACGACATAGTTGTTGCGAGCCGCGATATTTGAGGTGTTCCCGTTATTTTTGATGGCGTAGTTCCCAAGGTCACGTGCCCAGACGATATTGTTTTGAATGAGAACGTCATTGGCGGTATTCAACGTCAGGCCAGTGTATTTGCTGGTTCCGGGATATGCGCCGTTCATAAATACGAGGTTATTAACTAATTCTCCGTTATTGGTTTTGTGATACGTGACGCCCCCGAAGCCGTTATTGAAGGCGATATTATTTTCAAAACGCATCCGACCATGCTGGTAGGTATCGAGATTTCGTGTGACGTATAGCCCCTGGCCGTCGATGATTCCGCCGGTGTAGTTATCGCAATTGCCGTACAGATCGTCCGTACTGTCTTCGAGCGGGCCATCGCAGAACTCCATGAAGTTCCAGTTGTTGTAAACCACATTGCCAGAGTAAAGGATTTTCACCACGTCTAGATTGTCGATGTTGAGTGCAGTGGCGATGACGATGCCGCTCTCCGCGCTTGATGACCACCAAGTCGCATTGGAGACCGTATTGTTTTCTACAAGGATATAGTCTGCCTTATTGAATCGGATCCCCGAATTGGGAGTGTGATGGACGTTGCAATCCCGAATAACGATATGGTCTGCGGGACCCCAGGTGAAAATGCCACGCCCATTATACAGCGCCTCTTTGCTCCATCGATGTGTATGCGCCCAGTCGTGCAGGATAGTACGATTTGGTCCTTCGATTTCTAACCCTTCGATGCGGAGATGACTCGCTCCTGGTTTGATCTGGATCCCTCCTGCGCCATCGAATCGGAGTACAGGACGGATATCGTTCCCATCGGGATAGGCAGCAATACGGGTCCAAGTGTCGGCAGAACCAGACAGACCAATCTGCATAACGACCCCGTTGTTGTTGTCTTTTGTGCCATCCACGCCGTGATCTTCAGTGAATCCAGGATTGGTATACGTCCCATCATGTATGAATAGTGTGTCTCCAGCCTCGAGCATGCTAACGGCGTATGTGAGGGTTTTGAACGGTGTGTTGAGTGACCCATTCGCTGTGTCATCGCCGGCCGGAGATACATGGTATACCGCGCCGGGCGAGGGTCCAAACTCCATCAGGGAAACCGATGCACTTGCAGTCTCGGGCGCTATGAGTGTGTCATTCTCGGCGGTTAGCGTTAGCGTCATTGATTCGGTTCGCTCCATTTCTGGAGTGGCTACTGGGGTTACGGCAATGTCTACGCTGGCATGTCCGGCCGGGATAGTGATGGTGTTTTGAAGTACACTATCGGAACTGGTAAGCACATAGTCGGAGCCAGGCTCTGCACTTCCAGACAAGGTGAATGGCACCGTAAGCGATTCGGGCAACGGAGCGGCTACGCTTACTTGTAATGTGCCAGCCGTAGTGCCTCCTTCATATGCAATGGGCTCCACCGCCACGACAGACAAGCTAGGAATAATGGTGCAGTCGTCATTACAGGTGTCTCCACCATCACATGATTCGCCCGCGTCCGAGTTGATTACTCCATCGCCGCACTCCGGAAGGGTACAGTCGTTATCGCAGAATGCGCTTGCTCCCTGTTCATCACATATTTCACCAGCTAGTGAGTTGACGGTACCGTCGCCGCATTCAGCCCAGGTACAGTCGCTATCACAGCTGATAGATATGCCGCCCGTATCGCAATCTTCCTCGCCATCCTTGAGACCGTTTCCACAACAATTTTCTACTATGACCGAAAGGCATCCGAAGTTGAGGTCGCAGAAGCCGGTCTTACAGATTCCGGTGGAGGGACACAGCGTATCATTGGGTTGATTGCTGATGGTGTCGGTATCTTCGTTACAGGAGTCTAAAGTGCACGGGATTCCGTCATCGATGGATGGTGCTGTGCCTGGGATGCAGCCGTTCAGTGCATCGCAGGTTTCGTTACCGTTGCAGAAGGTGCCGTCGTCACACAGCGTATCTTTGGGTTGATTGCTGATGGTGTCGGTATCTTCGTTACAGGAGTCTAAAGTACACGGGATTCCGTCATCGATGGATGGTGCTGTGCCTGGGATGCAGCCGTTTAGTGCATCGCAGGTTTCGTTACCGTTGCAGAAGGTGCCGTCATCGCACTCGACGCTGGTGCCGGTGCAATTTCCCGCAGTACAAGAGTCGGCATCAGTGCACGCATTGTTATCATTGCAGAGGGTGCCGTCAGGGGCTAGTAGCGTTTCGCAAAGGCCATTCTCCGGGTTACAAGCCGCCTGCTGACATACATTGTCGGGTGGCTCACAGTCGATAATACTCTCAGGGATAATTGCGCATATCGGCGTGGTGCTCGTGGTGTCGCAGAAGGCTATCCCTGCACAAAGATCGTCTGGTTGTGGGCAGTCTGAATCTAAATAGCATTCGCAAGGGGTATCCGGTACGCACTGACCGCCGATGCAGGATCCGGAGGTTGAACAGAGGTCGTCGACGTCACACGGGCCCGTATTTAGCGCCGTATGCACCGCGTTTCCTTGGTCGCAAGAGTCTTCTGTACACGGGTTACCATCGTCGATATCAATGGGATTGCCCTGACAAAGGTAATCACCCGAGGTATCTAGGATGCATCTGTCTTCCGCTGTGCAAGGGTCCTCATCGCTGCATTCGGCACCGGGGATACACGGTACAGTCTCTGTATCGGTGCTATCTGCGCGATATACGTCCATATCGGATACTGATACTGTAGAATCTTCGGCGACTGGGGCTTCTCGTGCGATATCCATTTCTGCTACGACATCACCACTGGCCACTTCACTACCATCAGATATCGACGTATCCGTGGACGGGATAACGGCACCATCCGGACCGATTCCATCAAGATTGGTGCTGGAGCAGGCTGATAACCAAATGAGGGCTACAAGGGATGTTATCCGATCGTTATGCACGGTACCTCAGAATGTTTCCGAATGCCTTAGTTTCGCCTGGGTTCTGTCGACGTGTCGAGTGCCATCGTCATACGTCACGTCACGTGGCTGCTAATGTGTATCTCGTGTCATCCAGTTCGTGGAGCGAATTACACTCAGTGTCACTTCCGGGCGGTCATGGTACGGTGCGTCAGTATGAGGACCTTTTCTAAGCCGTGATGTCGTTGCTCGCCCGTTTTTTATGGCTCAGTACCATCGCTGGTTGTATGGCGACTTCGGGCCTCCAAATCACGCCGCTCGAATCCTCTCCGTCCCTCAAGGAAACTGAATCCTTAGAGCCGGCATTTCAAATATCCCCCATTGTGGCGTATCGAAATCCTCCGCCACCTGAGACATCCGTATCGCCTGAGCTTGGAGCAACCTCCGTGTACGCACGCGTCGGTAGTGCAAACGCACGGCTTGCACCAATGGATATTGAAATTGAACTCCGCGGTTCTGCCCTGAAGAATGAGGCTCGGATCCAAAAGAAGGTCATGGCGATCCATCAGGCGATTTATGGCTGGGACCCAGACCAGTGGTCACACATTTTAGATGCACGAACCGAGTGCGAAGAGGTCATTCGGACTAAATCCAACTTTTTCTGGGAATCGCTAGCTCAACACGTTGCAGAACGCGTCTTTACCGAGCACCTCACTCCATTGATTTATCTGTACGGTCCGTCCTGTGTGAACTCCGACGGCGAGCTGACTTGCGCACCAGATGGGCTGAGTGGAGTGGATGAAGTGCGTGTAAAGACGACGATTGATGGGCGTCGAGATCCATTGAATCCGCAGACTCGAAGTATCGTATATGTGGCACGTCGTGGTCGATTACAGCATCCCGATGTGTACCTCGAATTAAATGTGCCGACAGGCATGAGGGTGGCAGGACCCGAACGAGAATATCTTGATTTGCGGCCCCTCATCGCAGGTTCGAAGGAAACGATTCACTCCATGCGTATTCTGGTACATCTGCCGGCGAATGCTCGCACCCGGACTCAGAATGAGGATTACGCAGACTATAATCTGCTGTTTGTGCCGCTCCGCCACCTCGTCTTCCAGGGGGCCGTTGATAATCCGAAACGTCCCGAAACCTCTCTCAGCTACGAGACTATGGGGACACTGCGGCGACGATTCGAAACCGTGGTCCAAGGATTACGCTCGGTGACTGGAGCAATGCAGTTGGTCGATGTCCTGCGGCCGTATTTGACGTCTGAGTATTATTATATGTTCGACGAAGGGCAGGGAGTTAGTAGCTACCGCGATTACATACTCGGTCCCAACGGAATTGCTGGAACCATTACCCCGGACGTCGGTGCGGTTCAGCTGATTATTGAATAGGGGCGCTATTTATTTTATGTCACAACCGATCAGCGCATATCGCGTTACTGATGGTAGTGCGCGCTGTCGTCTTGGTACGGCTTTCGAGCGCTTTTAGTACCGCGAGTTCGGCGGCGTTCCGTCTCCCGCAATCTTAGAAGGGGCGAGACAGCTTCATTCGCAATAACTGTACTTGCGGTAACGCGTCGGCGTGCTTGCCTTCGGAATGCATCAGCGGTTGTAGTGCGTGGGTCTACCACTTTTTCCGCGTTCTCGATGGTATCTTGCAGCACGGTAGCATCGGGGCCCACTCGTTGCGCAGTGAAGCTGACGACTTCCTGTGCCCAGCGCGTCTGAATTCGACGTCCGCGGCGCCCGAAGACCCAGTAATGCATGCGATCATGCTGTTTCGAGGACAAGCGCATTTCTCGTACAATGGTGGCGTAATGCATGTACGGGCGATGGGATGGGCGGCTATTGAAAACATTGCAGTGGCCTGCCAACTCTTCTTCGTACATCGCCGTAAATTTATCTTGCGTGGACTGGGTTCTAATCATGGTATCCGGCGGTGTAATCCAGACACAGCGCGCCTTAGCGGCCTTTAGCTTCGCCACCACTTTTCGTATGTTAGCGCGCACTGCGGGCCAGCCGTTTCCCGCTGTTCCCATCCAAGTGGAATTCGCTCCGAGTTGTAAAATGACAAGGTCCGGTTTCAGCCGTTTGAGATAGGACGAGAGTTTTGCCGGTCGGCAGTTCCTTTTCGAGCAGCTGGTGCCATGCTTCTTCTTGCATGGGTTTTGGGGACACCCCAGCGGATACCATTTGCGATTTGAGCTTGTGCGAATCTGGACACCACATCGGGTGTAAGACCCTTTCAGGAAGCCTGGCTCCGATTTGCCGCACGCACCCACCATGGTGACATCCGCACCAAAACGCCTGCTGACGCGGTTATGGAGCACGCGACCGAAGTACCCCATCATATGTGAGTCGCCAAGTATGAGTACGGTCTCCACCGGTGCCACGATATCGGCCGCTCGCGTGTTGAGCGCTGTCGTTGCCTTGTTTTCCTTAGGTCGCCGCTGAAGAGCCCTAGGGCTCTCCTCACACCGCTCGGCGTATGGAATAGTCTCGACTAGGGTTTCCACGGCATATCGTTTGCGGCGTTCAGGCCGTGACTCGGAGGGGGCGCTCTTCTCCGTGACTAAGGATGCCTGGCCTTCCATCATGGGTTCTATTCGATCACCATCTGGTGGATGTATCAGGAGCAGGTACGGTAGCGTGATTAACGCTGGTGAGAGGGGTAAAGCCACGGAATTCGTCTCAATAATCCTTGCCGGGCCGCCATACTATGGACTTCGGAGCGCCTGACAAGGGAGAAATCTCTGGGCCGGTCAGAGAAGCGATAGGTGTGGTGCCTGCGCCAAGCTCTCTGTGTCCGGGGACAATACGCATTATCTAGGCAAACCAACTGGGATGAGGGGATACCTGCGAAACCATCGCAGTTAGTGTGGAGCTGCCATGCGCTCCAATTATGACTGCGTCCGGAACGTGCTCAGTCGTGCCAGTTGAGAATCACTTTTCCCGACTGACCCGATCCCATGATCTCAAACCCCTCCGCGAAGTCATCCACGTCGAATTGGTGGGTAATGACGGGGGTGACATCCAGCCCTGTTTTGAGCATGGATGCCATTTTGTACCAGGTTTCAAACATTTCGCGGCCGTAGATTCCTTTCAAGACGAGCCCCTTGAAAATAACTTGGTTCCAGTCGATGGGTACCGGCTCTGGCGGAATGCCTAGCAGCGCAACGCGTCCACCATGATGCATGACGTCAAACATGTCGCCAATGGCCTGCGCATTTCCGCTCATTTCCAAAGCAACATCGAAGCCTGCATTCATGTCCAGCTCGCGCATAACATCTCGTATGTTTGCGGTACGAACATCGAGCGCCCGGGATGCTCCCATCTTTCTCGCAAGTTCGAGGCGGTACGGATTGACGTCGGTAATCACCACATTTCGGGCGCCTACAAATCGTGCGATCGCCACTGCCATGATGCCAATTGGTCCGGCACCGATGATAAGGACATCCTCGCCGACCATATCGAAGCTTAATGCTGAATGCGTGGCATTACCCAATGGGTCTAGGAAGGAAGCTACGTCATCTGAAATCCCCGGAGACAGTCGGAACGCATTCGTGGCGGGCAGGGAGAAATACTCTGCAAAACAGCCTTGGCGATTGACACCCACACCGATGGTATTACGGCATAAATGCCGCTGACCAGCACGGCAATTACGGCAGTATCCGCAGGTGATGTGGCCTTCACCCGACACTCGGTCTCCCACTGTATACCCCGTCACATGGCTCCCGACTTCGACGATTTCTCCCATGAACTCGTGGCCGGTCACTAGAGGAACGGGGACGGTCTTTTGCGACCATTCGTCCCAGTTGTAGATGTGGATGTCTGTACCGCAGATTGCGGTTTTCTTGATGCGGATAAGCAGGTCATTAGGACCCACGGTGGGCATCGGAACGTCTTCCATCCAGATACCGCGCTCAGGGCGCGCTTTAATAAGCGCCTTCATTACGCAAGGGTATCCGGAATGATACCCATCGCCCGGCCAACCCGAGCAAAAGCCGCTACCGCCTGATCAATTTGCTCAGGCGAATGTGCAGCGGACATCTGTGTACGTATTCGCGCTTGCCCTTTAGGTACAACGGGATAGGAGAAGCCGATGACGTAGACTCCTTCACTCAGAAGGCGGTCGGCCATGTCCGTTGCGATACGCGCATCACCCAGCATCACGGGGATAATTGGGTGCTCTCCCGGCAGTAATGTAAATCCTAATGCTTCCATGCCGGCCCTGAATCGTTTGCTGTTCTCTCGGAGGCGTACTCTTAATTCATTACCAGCTTCTAGGAGATCAAGCGTACGGATAGCAGCCCCCGCAATCGCTGGGGCGATTGTATTGGAGAATAGATAGGGGCGAGAGCGTTGTCGTAGCCATTCGATGATAGGCCCACGGCCGGTGGTATATCCTCCTGATCCCCCACCGAGGGCTTTTCCGAGAGTCCCTGTGATAATGTCAACTCGGCCGAGTACGTCGCAATGCTCGGCAGTACCTTTACCTAACTCGCCCACAAAGCCCACAGCGTGGCTGTCGTCAACCATCACCATAGCGTCGTATTTTTCAGCGAGGTCACAGATACCGGCAAGGTCCGCGATATGGCCGTCCATCGAGAAGACACCATCGGTAGCAATCAGTCGGACTCGCGCATCTTGTGCTTCTTTCAGGCAGCGCTCCAGGTCATCCAGGTCACCGTTTGCGTAGCGATATCGTTGTGCTTTAGACAGGCGAATCCCGTCGATGATGGAGGCATGATTCAATGCATCACTAATCACCGCGTCTTCACGCCCCAGTAGTGTTTCGAAGAGACCTCCATTGGCATCAAAACAGGAGCTGTAGAGGATGGTATCTTCCGTACCGAGGAATGAGGACAGGCGGTCTTCTAACTGCTTATGTAGGGTCTGTGTACCACAGATAAAGCGCACCGATGCCAGTCCAAACCCATGGCTATCGATGGCATCTTTGGCCGCCTCACGTATTGCCGGATGATTGGCTAATCCTAGATAGTTGTTAGCGCAAAAGTTGAGCGCTTCGCTCCCATCATCCAGACGAATAACCGCATCCTGCGGCGATGCAATAAGCCGTTCTGCTTTATAGAGCCCTGCATCACGGAGTGCGTCGGTCTCGGTGGAGAGACGATTCAAGAATTCGGCGTTCACCTGTGCATACTCCAGTCTTGTCGGTACCTGGAGAATCGCTCTTGTGCACGGCTAATGCAACCAGAACCAGCATCAGCGCTTCCCGAGCATGACGGTCCGCAACGCTTTACAGTGGTATTATCCGGCACGAAAGGCAGGCATGCCTGCTGATGGCGCTCGTTTACCAGCTCATGTGGACCGCTACCATCAAAGCATTGTCTTGAGAGAAGTAGGAGCGAAGAGCCCGGCATCTGAAGAGGTGGGCTCTTCAGCAGGCCGTTAGCCGGCAAGTCCGAGTTGCACCATCATTGACATCATATCGAAGTAGTGGTGTGCGCGAGTGGCTTTACCGTTTTCAACCGTCACGATCCAGGTTGCATTAGTTGTCATGCTTTTATTCGTTGGCGGGATGGTTTGACCATCGGGGCTCATCATTGGTCCGTCCATGGTACCGCTCCAGGTGAGCTCTTGAATGACGGTATTCCCCGCTACGAAAGATGACTTTATTTCACCTTTCGCATTCGACATCGCACCCGCCCACTGCTGGCTATTTTGAATCCATGCATCGGGGCCGGTGGTTTCTGCACCGGTAGCGAACTCAATATATGTGCAGTTTTCGGCGATAAGTTCGCGATTTGCCGCCCAGTCCCGGCTATTGAAGGTCTCCATCATTTTATTACAGACATCTACATTACTCATTTTTCCCTCCCAGTTGAGAGCCGGAAGTTACTGTGAAAGTCAGAATCTATTGTGACAGGAATGTGACAGTTGCGCTTTGAAGCGTAGGAAAAACAGGCGGTCCCGGCATGAGTGATGGCGACGAATTGATCACTGTACGCAGATACCGTTTTGGGCGGTACATAAACCAAATTCGCTGCACGTATTTGAGGCGGAGCAGTCTGCGTTGGTCAATGCAAAACAGGCGCCTGCGTCGGAGCTACAGAGTCCAAACTGAGTACAGTTAGTTGATGACTGACAATCCGCATCATTCGATGCGAGGCAGATCCCGTTTTCAGCGGTGCATTGACCATCTTCGGTACAGGTTGTGGCTTGGGCACAGTCTGTGTTGCTCGCGGCCTCACATACTCCGTCGACCAGTGAGCAGTCTCCGAACTCGGCGCAGCTGGTCTCAGCAGCACAGTTCAAAGATTGTACGCAGATTCCTTCAAGAGCGATGCATAGTCCTTCCGCGGTACAGATATCCGCGTTTGTACAATCGCTATTGTTGGCGACTGCGCATTCATCATCGACCAGAGTGCATTCGCCAAACTGGGTGCAGTTGACGGAACTTGTGCAGTCCGCGCTAGCGCCGACGATACAGACACCATCTTGAAGGGTGCAAGCTCCGAAGTTCTGGCAGCCAGGTGTTAGTGTACAGTCTAGTGCCTCGACGCACTGACCTTCGAGTGCGATGCAGAGGCCATCTTGAGTGCAAATGCTCGCGGTGGCACAGTCGGTATCGTTAGCCACCGCACACTCGTTTCCAATCTTGGTGCATTCACCAAATTGGGCGCAGTTGCTAGACCCCACACAATCGTTACTGGTAGCAACGACACACACACCGTCCACCAGGGTACACGCTCCAAAATCGATGCATCCCTGAGTCAGGGTACAGTCCAGTGCTTCAATACACTCACCATCGAGTGCAACGCAGAGTCCATCGACCGTACAAATGGTCGCTTGGGCGCAATCTGCGTCGCTGGCGACTGTGCATTCATTCGCTACGAGCGTGCATTCACCAAATTGTGTGCAATTGACCGACCCCACGCAGTCATCACTTGATGCGACGATGCATACGCCATCTTCTAGCGTGCATGCGCCAAAGTTCTGGCATCCGAGGGTGAGGGTGCAATCCAGTGCTTCAATGCACTGACCTTCGAGTGCAACGCAGAGTCCATCGACCGTACAAATGGTCGCCTGTGCGCAGTCTGCGTCGCTGGCGACTGTGCATTCATTCGCTACGAGCGTGCATTCACCAAAT
>PKDL01000380.1 GCA_002863065.1 Pseudomonadota bacterium | reverse complement strand
AGCCGGGGTACCCGCGCGCATGGCAGTGGGTTATCGAGTATCTGAATGGAACCCCATCGGCCAGTACCACATTGTTCGTGAACGGAATGCTCACGCATGGACCGAGGTCTACTACGAAGACGCATGGCACACTGTTGATGCGACAGCGGCTAGTAGCCTACCGATGCCTACTGAAACACCCGTCATGGGCGCTATCTGGGACACAGCTCGCGCCTTGACGTCACGTGGTCTGGCCGCATTAGCACGGCTGGAGTGGTGGGCGGTGACCGGTATGATGCTCGCTCTGCTTGCGGTATGGGGGATCGTACGTTGGCGGCGTAGTCAGACGAATGCAGCGAGTCCACTGGTGGCAGGGTACTCAGATGCATTGCCGGCCTACTACATGCTGGATAAGCAGCTCCGCAAAAGAGGGGTCATCCGTGGTCCGTCGGAGCCCATGTCCGATTTTATCGTGCGTCTAGAACGGGTCTTTGGACCAGATACCCCTGTATCCGCCGCGCTCACTACTTATGCAGCCTATCGATATGGGAGCGTAGGGGCAGAGGAGTCCGTGAGTGCGGGGCTTAAAAAAGCGAATGTCTGGCTGCGACGACGGAAAGCACAGCCCACGTCTACGTAGCCAGTTATTCATTCCGTAACCGCCGGAACTCGCACTAACGAAATATGCTTCAGTGCGGTACCATCGGACATCTGTACGGGTAGGGAGAGCTGCGGCATGTCAGAGATGAGCGAATTTCTTCGAGGAGTACCGCTGTTCGCGGGTGTTGATGAATCCGCTCTGACATGGCTAGAAAGTCATTTGTCGGAACTTGAGTTTCATGCCGGGGATGTCCTGTTCAATGAGGGTGATCCAGGAAATGCAGTGGCGTTTTTGGTTCGGGGCAGGCTGTCGGTAGAAAAGCGTACCGATGATGGTGGATACGTGAATCTCGGCGCCATCTACCCGCAGGAGTTCTTCGGAGAAATGGGGTGTATCGAGCCCGGGCCGAGAAACGCAACGGTCACCGCCACGACGTCATCGCAAGTGCTTTTTATGTCGAATGACGTTTTGAATCTTATCAGTGCAACGTACCCATCCGTGGGGGTTTCAGTGCGACATGAAATTCTACGGCTTGCAGCAAAACGTCTGCGGGAGGTAGACGCGCGGACGGAGCTAGTATTTGAACAGGGGCGGCTTTTGGGCGATCCGCCGCCCGAGGCGCCTGAACCCAAGCACTTGAGAGCCGTGGAAATGCTCCAGTCGTTCAGCGATGCGGAGTTGGCAGCGCTGTATCGCGTGGCGCGTCCTGTGCAATATCCAGAAGGCCATGTTTTAGCGCGCCAGGGGGATCCGGCCGACGCATGCTACCTCATTCTACGCGGATCCATCGCGGTGTCTCGCGTTATGCGGGGTGAAGAACGACGACTAACGGCCCTTCGGGCTGGCGCGATGGTAGGCATTGTGGGACTTGTAGACGATGCTGCTCGGTCCGCTACGCTGGTGACCGATGAACCGTCCGCGATTATGACGCTCAAACGAGAAGACTTCCGACGGCTTTTAGCGGCTGAAAGTGCATTTGCGGTCCGATTTCAATTTGAGATGGCGCGGTCAGTAGTCGGTCAGCTACGCGCGGCCAATCGGCGGTTGGCTCGACTGAATCAGCCTCCTGTGGACCCAACATAGTCCATCAGTGCTTGGCAATCTGTTTCAAGGCGGCCTTTTAGCATGGTGGAAAGCAAGCCCATCGCCCAAGGGGATGTGGACGGCGGCGTGTGGACTGTGCATGTGACGGCGAGCTGGCAGCCATCGCCTGTAGCGTCCAGCGTGTACCGATATGACACAGTATTCTGCGATGAACCAACGCGGTTGGTAAGCGAGATAGCGTACGTGTGATGAGGAGTTGATTCTTTGACATGCACCACTTCGGCGGACTCGCGGCCGTCCAGTTTTCGGACATACTTGATTGCAATCCCTGCTGTATTTTCATTATCGAGGGGTACACATTCGATAAGCCCTGGAAGCCATTGCTGCTGTTCTGAAATATCTGTTAGTGCGTAGAAGACCTGTTCTGGTGAAACAGATATGACGTATTGCAGCGTGAAGTCATTGGCCATAGCACGGTGATATCGAGGAGTGCGAATGTTGGCAAGGGCACTGACTTTCAATGCCCGTATTTGTCGCTTGGTGAGTCAAAATACTTCCCCAAGCAGGGGTTGGAATGCAGGATTGACGAGAAAATAGCGTCGGACAACTAACCAATGAAACGTTTTGCAGGGAAAAATGTCCTGATTACCGGTGGTTCAGCCGGTATAGGGCTAGAATCAGCTCGTCAGTTCGCGTACGAGGGCGCCAGGGTAGTTCTGGTGGCTCGGCGCTCAGGTCCATTGGAAGAGGCCGCCTTAGAGTTACGATCTTTCGGGGCAGACGTGCTGACGATCGCAGCAGATGTCGCCGTACAAAGTGAGTGTGATGCGGTGATCGCCAAAACAGTAAAGCAGCTAGGGGGACTGGATGGATTGGTGAATAACGCTGCATTGCATCATCGAGGCCCATTCAACTCGAATAGTGCCGCTGAGTTGGCCCATATGGTTCAGGTCAACCTTAGTGCCCCAATTTATTTATCTCGCATCGCTTTTCCTCATTTGGTCGCGACACGTGGCTTCATCGTAAATGTATCGAGTATCGCCGGGTGCGTGCCGACGCCGGGCTCAGCGGTATATTCAGCTACAAAGTTCGGCCTTCGTGCGTTGTCATTAGCGGTTGCGGAAGAAGTGAAAGATTCAGGTGTCCGCGTGACCGTCGTATCCCCTGGTCCAGTGGATACAGGATTCATCATGGATCATCTGGATGGTGTGACCGACTTGACGATGTCGCAACCCATTAGCACAGCGTCTCAGGTCGCAACCGCAATTTTGGCATGCGCCGAGGATGGTCAATTCGAGCGCAAACTACCTATGCAATCCGGTCTATTGGCGACGTTTGCGTATCTTGTGCCATCTGTTGCGCGTTTGATTCGTCCTGCGCTCGAACGCAAGGGACGACGAATTCGTCAGAAGTTACTGAAAAACCAGTAGGTATGACTGAGCCCGAAAGTGTGATGGGTATAGCCGGTATTATTGCTGAATGAGTGAGCGTAGCTGAATCAATGGACCGTCGCCAGCGGTCACCGTATCTCTCAGGTCCACCCATAGCTCCAGAGCTAGCTCAGTGCTGTTGTCGAGGTCGTCGTCGTGTCCAGTATCGGTAGCTACCAAGCTCTGGGTGATGTCGAAGTATCGCGGAGCGGATTCCTGCACGCGGGTTCTCTCAGCTAATCGTGCGGAGTGATTGAAAGCAATAGAGCCGATCGCTTCAATTTCACCTCCGATGTCTTCGCTGAGTCGCTCGGGTGTCCAGTCGGTCCCCGGATTGAGGCATGCATGTGCTTGTTCCCAATCTGCTCGTGCAATGCAACGTACCAATTGGTGTACTTCTGCTCTTACCCTTGCTTGAAATCGCCGTCGGTTAGCTAAGATGTCTACCGGTTTCGGCGCATCGGGTAGGTCTGGAAGTGTTGGCGATTGCTCATCGTCAACGAGACGTTCCCATTCCATGACTAGCGAGCTATCGGTTCGCGCAAGAGTGGCCCGAAGGTATCCGAGAATGTCCTCTAGGTCGTCTGTCCACATGTCTTCGGGCACGTTTTGCTGAAGGGCTTTATACACTTGGGTGACATACCTCAGCAGGACTCCCTCGGAACGCTCTAATTTGTATTCGTTGATGTAATCCGTCATGGAGCACCAGCGCTCCACCATCTCTCGGACGATGCTTTTCGGCCGAACATTTTCGGTGGTAGCCCAGGGGTGGTTTGCTTGAAAGAGGTCCAGGAGCTCGTATAGCCGTTCTGCATTAGGCTTGGGCCAAGTCACTTCTTCTAGGCGCTCGACACGTTCCTCGTAGGGGATACCATCGGCTTTCATTTGCGCCACAAGTTCGCCTTTGATCTTGTCTAGCTGTCGCATCAACAAGACTCGGGGATTTTCGAGGATGGCCTCCACGTGGCTCACAATGTCCCATTCATACGATTCTGTATTGCGTTCAGCGCGATGAAGCACAAATAGTAGAAATAGTGAGAGAGTGTGGTGGAGCGAGAAGTCCTCTTGCAGCTCTGATGACACCGAGATGTCTTGCACGTCGTCCACCGTGCCTTGTATGTCGACGACGCCCGCTCGGAAAAGCGATTCAAGCACGGCTTGGGCTTCTTTTTTTAAGTGTGCTTTACGGCCCGTATGGACGTGACTTCTGTCGATCAGTTCATACAACGTATTCCAGCCGGCACGTCCTCCAAGTTCATCGGGGCGCTGCAAGAGGGAAAGTACGAGGCTGTGGTCTATTTGGAATACGGGCTCAAGCACCTCCGGTTCACCGAGGTGAAGTCGCTCAAAGGTAGATTGGTCCCAGTGTACATAACCGCGCTCTGGAGGTTTCTTTCGAGTAAAGCGTTTTTTACCGGTTTTCGCTGCCTTGGCTTCAAGTCGCTTGTTTTCCACTACATGTTCAGGAGCCAGGGCAACAACCCAACCCTGATCATCGAATCCTCGCCGGCCTGCTCGGCCCGCGATCTGTAGGAAATCTCTCACGGTCAGTATGCGTGTAGATTGGCCATCGTATTTACATAGCTTCGTAAAGAGTACGGTGCGAATAGGCACATTCACGCCGACGCCCAGCGTGTCTGTTCCGCTGATGATGGTCAACAGGCCAAGCTGGGCCATACGCTCCACAAGTAGTCGATATTTTGGCAATAATCCCGCATGGTGAAGACCAATGCCGTGCAGCAGGAAGCGGCGCACAGTCTTACCGTAAGGTGAATCGAACCGGAACCCTTTCAATTCGCTCTGAATCGCCTTTTTCTTCTCTTTATCTGCAAGATTGATGCTCGTGAGACTCTGCGCCACTTCCGCAGCCTCTCGTTGACTAAAATTCACGATGTATAGAGGTGCTTTGTTTCTTGCGAGCAGGCTGACGACCACGTCTTGCAGACCAGCCACCTCATAACTGAAATGTAGGGGTACCGGTCGTTCATTGCTGCGGACAACCGAGACACTGCGTGATGTCAGCTTTGCGAGGTCGGTTTCAATGGCCGTGGTGTCGCCCAGGGTTGCGCTCATCAGGAGAAAGGTAGTGTTCGGTAGTGTGAGTAAGGGGATTTGCCAGGCCATGCCCCTGTCCCGGTCTGCATAATAATGGAATTCATCCATCACGACATGCGCGATGGGCAGACCTGCACCTTCCCGGAGAGACATATTTGCGAGGACTTCTGCGGTACAGCACAGAATGTTAGCATCACGGTTGATGGCCGCATCTCCCGTCATCATGCCGACATTTTCTGCCCCGAATGTGTTGCAAAGGGAGAAGAATTTCTCACTCACCAAGGCTTTGATGGGCGAGGTGTATACGCTTATTTCACCTTGAGCGAGGGCGTGGTAATGCATGCCGACTGCGACCAAGGACTTCCCGGAACCGGTGGGCGTTCGAAGTATGACGTGGTGGCCGCCACAAAGCTCAAAGACGGCTTCCTCTTGGTGAGAGTAAAGTTCAATTCCGCAGTCAAGTGCCCATTCCAGGAAAGTCTCGAACACACTATCAGAGGACATTGCCGTCCCATCAGTGGGCAGATATTCGGTAAGTTTTTTGGGGGTGGCCATCGTTAGTCCCTCAAGCGCAGACCGGCTGGCAGAGTATCTCCGATAAACCGAGTTTCAGTCTTTTTTTCGAGACGGATTACGTCCCGAACCATTTGGGCGAGCATCGGTTCGTTAGCTTGCACCAGTCGCGATACTAAGCGGTCTCTTGCGTCACCGTTTATGTCACGGTTGCGGTCGTCGGTTCGGCGCGCGAGATGAGCTGCAGCAAATGCTATGCCTTCTATCTTTTTCCACGGAAGCGCTTGAATGCGGATGAGCCAATTCTCTACGACGTCGGGGTCGACTACATTATGCACGGCACCTGAAAACGGGACGCGGGCCCCAAGGCGAGCTAAAGCCCACGTATGGGTTAGCGTGGAGCGCCCGGACTCTACTTGTTTCAGAATCCATTCACCCCACTCTGCCTTTGCCGATGGGTCGATACGTTCCAATGCCCCTACGAGGCGAAGCATTTCTTCTTGTCCCTTGACCTGCCGTTTCGACTTCTTTTTTTTACTTTGCGGTTCAGGTGGCCCCAGCTCCGGCCGTAGGTGACGACCAACAGAGGACAGAAGGACTCTCTGTTGCTCCGCAGAAAGGCCTCCAACCACACGGCGCCACATCACCCACCAGGCATGCCAAACCTGTCCTTCTTGATGGTATTGCACGCCTTGATTGTGAAGAGACCAGAGTTCACGCACGCGCCATTCATCGAGTGGATATCCAAACCCCGGTCTTAATACATAGCCGGCCAAAGTAAAAAAGACGGCCTCGTGTTCTGCAGAGCGTCGACGGCGCTTAGCACCGAGTGCGGATAATTCCCAGAGGTCTCGTAGTTGTGGAAGCGTCCAATGCTCTCGTTTACTGTTTACGGCAAGCTGAAGTGTTTTTAGTAACTGGCGTACATCCCGAGGCTGAGGTGGCTCTTTTGCTCGGCCAAATATCCGTTGCAGTGCCTCATTAGCAGCGGTCTTTTGGGTCGCATTGAACCCTTGAGCTTCCGTAACCTGCGTACCGTTGTCCTGTACTTCTATGGCTGTGGCTGGAGTGGCGCGAAGGTCAAACTCCAGTTCCCATCGTCGTTCACGGTCCACGGCGACGCATGCCAGTTGGAGGGCTCCGATCTCAGATACCTCTGATTGCATTACCACTGGTATTTCGGCCCGACCACCTCCATGTTCCAGTAACGTTTGAACCGGTGGCAGTGGTTGGAACTCGTCATCCGTGATCGCAATAACCTCTCCCGGGGATTCCCGGCGTGCGGCACTTGATTGGAAGAGGCTGAATTGTACAGGTCGACCGACGGCTAACTCGAAAGTCCGATTGGACAGCATTACGGGTGTTCCTGGCTCATGCCCGCGTGGAATGAGGCAGGCAGCATGCGCTTGGTCGTCACCGGGGACGCTGACGCCAATATAGTACGCATGAGGAGTGCCACCACCGATGCGCGCACCAATGCCATGCCGCACCAGACCAAATGCTGCAGCGCCTCGAGCTACGGCAAGTTCTACTCGGTCCTCACCAAGGAGTGAAACTGAGCCAAACCATGAGTTAAAGATGTCCATAAGTCGGCTGCGTAACACGGTGCTTTTGAATACCCCGCCATTCAGTAGTACAGCATCCGGTATGAGTGGTTGATCGCTGCCATGACGGGCAAGAAATGAAGCGATGTGTCTGGTGATCGCTGTGTCAGATTCATAGGGTAGGCCAAGTTGCGCCAGGCCAGTACGCGCTTTTCGAATAGGCATAGATTCCCGTGTCACCACCGGGAAAAAACCATCTGTTACCAGTGATTGTACTTGCTCACGCGTGATTTCAGTTTTCAAAGAGCGTTGCATCAGTCGGCTGCCACGCCCAGGGACAACGAGTGTCCAGGTGTCCGGAGCGTCTGGGCCCGACAGCATTGCTTCCTTAGCGAGCCTGCAGCTTTGTACGAGTTGTCCAAAACGAGCTGCGTCCAATCGCCCGCCAGGTACGTTCATTTGCTGCTCAGCGACCCGTGCGAGGGTCATATCCATATTATCTCCGCCGAGCAGGATGTGATCACCGACGGCCAGCCGCGAAAGGGAAGGGCCTCCCTCGCTATCTTTCGTGGCCTGTATGAGTGTCAGATCGGTGGTTCCTCCGCCAACGTCGACGACCAAAACGAGCGATGTTTCATTATCGTCCTCGTCTTCTGTCATCTGCTGAGATGCATAGTAGTCGTAGAATGCCGCTTGGGGTTCTTCAATCAGTACGAGGTGCTGGTCGATATGTGCGGCGTGAGCCGCAGCTAGCGTGAGACTACGTGCGGATGCATCGAAGCTCGCTGGGACCGCGAGGACTACTTCTTGTTCCTGCAGAGGTGCATCGGGAAAGCGATGGTTCCAAGCATCCCTCAGGTGCATCAGATATCTTGCGGATGCAGCCACCGGAGATATTCGTCTCACATCATTGGCTGCGCCTGCTGGCAGAATCGCTGACTGCCGGTCGACGGCCCCATGGCATAACCAGCTTTTCGCCGAGGTAATGATACGGCCCGGCACTTTGGCTCCCTGCACTTGTGCGAAGGTCCCCACAACATCGGTAGGTTCTGTCGGGCCAAAGGGTAGTGCCATCGTGGACGAATCGAGCTCATGGGGGCTTGGAAGATAGATCGCCGATGGCAGGAGAGGGCGTGCCTCCGCGATGCCTGGTGCGACCAGTTGTTCGGTAGCGAACGGTAAAATAGCCCGTTGCCCCCGTTTTTTTGCGTCCGCTATAGGTGCGTAGGCAAGCGCGCAATGCGTCGTTCCGAGGTCGATTCCAACGATGTAACTGGGAACTGACATATGGAGGGGCCTGTATCCAAGGTTTTAGGTTGTCGTGAACGGTGTAGCTTGCGTTTTAGTTGTGCCCTCGTACGTCGAATTCTAGTTTCCAACGTCGGTTTTGTGATCGGTCGACACAGTACAGCGCGAGCGTACCAGTGGTCGTTACCGAGGACTGTAGCACTACTTCTACCAGCTGGTTTTGATCATCACCGCTACCGGCCGAGAGCTGAGTTTCTATCGCAGGTAACTCGGTCAGATCGTCGTCTGACCAGTCCTGAAGTATCGTCCCCACCGCGTCTCCGCGGCGCACCGTGGAAGAAAAAAATCGGAAACTTGCGGGTTCGCCTATAACCAAGCCAAGCGGCTCTCCTTCCACATGCGCGTCACTACCTTCTTCCATACCGAATGGGGCAACGCATATTGCATAAATTGGTGGCTCGAACCCTGGTACTGCGGGCATTGGTTCTTCTACGCCCACGTAATAGCTGCGCGCAGTACCTCCGCGTATCCGGACACCGCGACCACTTTTCGCTTGACCATAATAGGTGGCCCCCCGGGCAACGGCAGTGTCCAGTTTTGCACCCGGTAATACTTTGATGGGGGGCAGTTGTTCTTCCGAAAGCCATCCATTGAGGACGTCAACCAGACGTGTCCTGAGTTCCGCAGATTGTAAAACGCCCCCGTTAAAGAGGACCGCCGTAGGCCGAATCAGGTCTCCTGTATCGTTTGATTGGCGGGCAAGAAATTGCGCCAAATGGCGGGTGACAGCGGCATCTTGTGCATATGGGAGGCCCATTTGTGTCAAGCCGGTCCGTCGAGCCTGCCGCGGCATATCGTTGGCACCGCATTCCGGAAAGAAGCCATCCGTCACGATGTCGAGTACCTGCTGTCGGGACAGCTCGGCCTTGATATTCTTTTGGAACAGCTTAGAGCCTCGGTTGGGGACGACGATAGGGACGGTATTGAGCGTAGGGTCGGCCAACAGCGCCTCTTTCGCCGCACGCGCACCCTGAACGAGGCTGGTGAGCTGCCAGCGGTCCAGCTTGGACCCCTGAGATTCCAGCTCTTTGCGGAGTGCGAACGCGAGAGCAAAGTCCATGTTGTCGCCACCGAGCAGTATGTGTTCACCTACTGCGAGGCGCTCAAGCTCCAGGCTGCCGCCGCTTTCAGTAATCGCGATAAGTGAGAAGTCGGTCGTACCGCCGCCGATATCACAGACTAAGACGACATCACCCACCGTGAGCTGTTTTCGCCAGTCATTTCCCTGTTGATCCAGCCACGAGTATAGTGCTGCTTGTGGTTCTTCAAGCAGCGAGAGACCGCCAAGCCCCGCATATTCTGCGGCTTCTACCGTGAGATCCCTCGCTGCGGGGTCGAACGAAGCGGGTACGGTCACTACGACTTGTTGCTCATGCAATGGTACGCCGGTTGCGTCAGCAAAAGCAGCCGACAGGTGCAAAAGAAATTGTGTGGCCGTCTCGATGGGTGACACTTTCTCAATATCGGGATTCCGTGCCGCCCATGGAAGAATCGGGCCGCGTCGGTCGGCCCCATCGTGGCATAGCCAGCTTTTTGATGAGGTAACGGTGCGGTCGGGCACTTTTGCACTCTGCGAACGCGCGTATGAGCCCACTGCAACGGTAGCTTCATCGTCCCAGGGTAGTGCGAGAGCGCCGTCAGCTAGTTCATGTTCATTGGGAAGATATAGAAAGGATGGAAGGAGCGGACGAGACTCGATGGTCCCGGGTGCGGTCACCTGCGGTAGTTCAAGCTCTTCGATGGTTTGCGTAGCGTTTGTGTCACCGGTAATGACCGAAAATGACAACGCGCAGTTCGACGTTCCCAGGTCAATACCCACGATATACTTGGCTTCACTCACAGCTCAACCTCGGCGGGAGCAAGGACTGATGGGTCAGCTCCGCGAGTCAATGTAGGTAATTTCGTTTCGTCTACGGCCCAGCCGTGATGCGCTAATGTGCCGGAAAAGGGTGGCTCTCCTGTTACGTTGCCTGTCAGCTGAACCCGTTTCGCGTCGAACCCCTCTTCCAAGGTGACGGATGTACCCTCTTCTCCAGGCCAAACGGGCGTAATTGTAAACCACTTACTGATCACTTTCCGACACCCCTCATGTACGAGTCGAGCGGCCCCTCCGATATCGTCATCCGCTAGACTTTGGACGTCTTCCTGCACGAAATCGATAAAACGACCTTCGCGTTGCAGTGCAGCCATCAGTTGAAGAGCAGAAGTGTCCGTGGGTGCTTCAGGGGTAGCGGCTGGTTCAGGAACGAACGATGACGGGGTTGTATCTTCTTCCGGTTGAGTGAGAAGTCCCGCGGCTCGAGATGCTAGGGCGGTATCAGATAGCACTTTGAAGAACAGCCCAAAAGCGAGTCCCAATCTGCTTATGAATCCCACGATGTCCTCCAAGTCCATGTTTTATCTGGGGTGATATGCGCTGGTCGCCAAAACCCATTGCGTTGTCAAACCGTAGTTTTACCTGTTCCGAGCAGGCCAAGACCGCCGGTTCGAGTTATTGCCTCTCGCTAGGTACATGCTGTGAGCCACTGCTTGTTACCAAAGCGTTTTATCACCGATGCACGAACGATACGGTGCAGACGGTGATGTGCGAGCAGATTGCTCGGACGCTTGTAACTACTCGGTGCGAGAAGCGATGTCCAGACCGTAGCCAGAACGAAGCAGAACCCCGTATGCTGTGGACATTAGAGGGCGAAGCTCGGACAGCCGGTTCCCGGCCATTATGGGGTATGCGAGTCAAGACAGAACGACGTTGCTGAGAGAGGAAGCGAGGTGTGCATCGTGAGGCGCGGTAGCGTTGAGAATATGACGGAATGCGTAGTGGTGTGCCGACTAATGTTGGCCTGTCTTGGACTACTTTTAGGGTGTGGTGGGTTGAGTTCCACGGACTTGATTCAATCGCCCAGTGAGAGCAAGTCGGCGTATTTGGAACGCTTAGGGCTTCAAATGTCGGGAGTGATGAGCGAGTTTTCTTCATTGTGTGCCAAAGGCAATGGGCGCGCTTGTTATGTCATTGCGAGTCGATTTGATGCTGGGAGTCACGGTGTGCCCCAATCGAGTTATGCGGCTGAGCGTATTTTTACACTTGGATGTGAGCTTGGAGAGTCAACGAGTTGTCTAGCCTTAGCAGAGCGTTTTCAAACACAGGGCTTGCATCGGCAGGCACGTGCCTTGTTACTTCAGGAATGTGACCGTGGGCAGCTACTGGCATGCGGTCGTCTCGGAGTAATGGAAGGGACTACATCATCTGGGCTAGGCCGGAGCCGTATTGCATGTCGCGGTGGTGTAGCGCAGAGCTGTTTCGTTCTTGGCGCACATGCCCGATCTCAAGATGACTTCGATGCGGCGACTCTTCATTTTCGAAAAGCATGCGATGGCGGACAATTATCGGGCTGCGATGCCCTGGCAGCGCTTCAAATCCGCGAATGTACGAAAGCAATAGAACCGGAGAGGCAAAGGCTGTGCCGAGAATCCGTGGTATTTGCAAAAAAGGAGTGGTCCCGATGGACCGATGGATGCAAGCGGGGGCTTCCGCTTCCGTGTGCATTATCCACGCGTAAAGATTTTAAGAGTGGTGATGGAGGCGCCGCAGTGACTCGGTTGGCTGCGAGCTGTGAAGCCGGGGAGCCCATTGCGTGTCACCTGATGGGAGGGATACTGCGGACTGGACGATATTTGGACCGTGATCTGGTGTCCTCCCTTCGAATGTACAGTCTCGCGTGTCACAACGGCGCCGTTCATTCCTGTTTTTACGCAGCTATGGGGCAGTGGGCCATGGACGAAGCTACACAGAGAGAGCGAGCGGTCGAGGTCATACGAAAGTCATGTCGTGAATCCAGGCATGAACCATCATGCCGCTGGCTTGCCAGCAACTGTGTACGCGATGGGGATTGTCCGCCTGTGAAGCCTATTTTGGGTGGGAGTCCCACCGACTAATATGCAACGGTCTGAGTGACGCAGTGGATTGCTCCGCCGACGCGAATCACTTCCGTGGCGTCTATGGGCACGATATTCCGCTCGGGGTATGCCGTCTGAAATATGCTCAGAGCTTCGTCCTGGTATCGCATGTCATCCCGGTAGACCGGCACCAGTACGGTATTGTTGATGGCCAACGCATTGGTATAGCTGCGGTAGTACCCGTCCGTATTCATGGGCATTGGTATCCGTCGAACGGTAAATCCCGCGTCTTGGAGTGTCTTAGCAGCCTGGTCCAGTCGTGGCGCATTTATTGGGTCATCCCATTCCGTATATTGACCGACCATCACTTCACCGGCTCCGGTGATAGTGGCGTACATATCAATGTGTCCTGTGCCCTCTCCTTCAAGCTCTGGCAGAAAGACGGTGACCGAACAGCCGAAATATTCACGGTATACTTGTTTGAGGCTGTCACGGGTGTGCCCGAGTGCGCCGTTTCGACTTAGAACCCGCTCCGTTGAAATGCAGCGGCCCATTCCATCCGATTGAAAGTTACCACCCTCGTTCTCCAGTGGCGGACGGTGTACGTCTATCTTCCATGATGCGCCAATACGGGTTGGAAGCACGTCATCAGCAAAGCGACCCCAGAAGTATCGGAGATCCATGATTCGGTATGCCCCATCGGTATCTTTGACTACTAGTGGGCCGAAATCGCGCATCCAGACAGAGTCCAACTCGACGATCACCAGCGCAACGCGTTCGATGTCTATCCCTGCTTCAGTCATCACGCTGTACAGCTTCATAGCGGATACATTCGATTCGATGTACACCACGACTTGTAAATCGAGATGAGCCGCCTTGATGATTTCAATGAAAAAGGACTGCAGGGCCCATGCGTTGTCATCCCAAGCTAGGAGCAGTACTTGGGCAGTCTCGTACTCCGCAGGCATTCGAATCTCGTCCGGTGGGGCGGCAGTGAATGCATATGCAGGGTGTATATTCCGCGGGTCATTCCCATCCGCTTTTCCTTGTTTCTCGGTGTTGGTCTCGAAAGCCGGCAGAAGTTCTTCACTCGGTAGAGGGCCGGTAGGAATGTTGTCTGTCGAGAGAATGGGCTGCGCCACCTCTAAAGGGGGACTGCCGAGCTCACAGCCTGCCACAAGTACGCCTACCGAGAGGAGCCAGGCTATATGGCTAACGTTATTGTTGAATCTTGACGCACGCTCGACGCACATGGGACCACCTCCGGTGCTGCCACGCAAAGCACTGTGCGTGCCAATGCTCTAAGGTTCTGTAATTATTTGTGAATTAATCAGTGGCGACCGATGGCCCCAGACGGGTCCGTATCGCAGCGTGGGGTCATATGCACCCAACCTACTGCACTGTCTGCAGTCCGTAATGCTCGGCTGTCACTGAGAGGCTTTATTTGTCGAATGTTGGCCGTTGAGCGTAATGCGCATTGAACCACTGCAAAAGGTTTGGATGAGGATTCTGTAGCCCGTCCACTACCTGTCGTGCCTGCTGAAAGTATTCTTTGACTCGCGTCGCCGTCCAGTCTGGTGGTTCTTCGATGAGATCCCGGATGTTGTCCACTTTATCGGCAAGCTTTACGAGTGCAGCGGCATCTGAAAGCTGCGGTGCATGCTGTATCTGGAGGAGTCGACGCTCTGCTTTCGATAGCGACTTATCATCGGTCACCTCCAGTACGATGTTCGTGATGGTTTCGCCAAACTTGCGGCGTAGATCGTCTGGTGTTGTGTCGGTGTCTTCCACAGTGTCGTGAAGAATAGCGGCACTGAGTATATCAATATCTTCGATACCGGCGCGTGCGAGAAGAGTGGCGACTCGGATCGGGTGGTTGATGTATGGGGTGCGCTTGTGTGTTCCGGATGGGACCCCCTTGCGGCGCTGTCGGACATGTTGTTCCGCAGCATAGGATATAGCTTTCAGTAGACGATGAGGGTCCGATAGCACGTTAGAATTCAGCTACAGGGGTGAGGTTTCCGAACTTCGCATATTTATCAATGAACGCCACACGCGCCGTACCAGTCGGGCCGTTACGCTGCTTGCCTACAATGATTTCAGTCACGCCGCGGTCTTCTGACTCTGGATGATAATACTCATCGCGATAGACGAACATAATGATGTCGGCATCCTGCTCGATAGCGCCTGATTCACGTAAGTCGGAGAGCATTGGCCGTTTATCCTGTCGTTGCTCCAGACTCCGGTTCAACTGAGACAGTGCCATTACCGGCACCTTCAGTTCTTTTGCGAGGCCCTTGAGCCCTCGTGAAATTTCACTGATTTGTTGTTCTCGGGAAATTGTCGATGAACGCGCACTCATCAGTTGGAGGTAGTCAATGATAACAACATCCAAACAGCCCTCGAGACTTAGCCGCCGACAGCGAGCCCTTACCTGTGCCAGCGAGATACTGGGAGTATCGTCGATCCAAATGCCGGCCGTCGACATTCGGTCGGCTGCTTCCACCAGTTTACGAAAGTCGTCAGTTGAGGGACGACCTCCCCGTAATTCTTTGAGATTTACGTGAGCCTCTGAGCTGAGGAGGCGCATCACCAACTGTTCTGCACCCATCTCCAGGCTGAATAGAGCGACATACTTGCCCGCTTGTAAGGCGACATTATTTGCGATTGATAGGGCGAGTGATGTCTTGCCCATACCCGGTCGTGCCGCGAGGATCATCAGGTCTGTTTTCTGCAAGCCGTTGAGTAGACGGTCGAGGCTATCGAATCCGGTTGGAATCCCCGCCATCTGGCCGCCTTCAGCCAGCTGCTTCTGGAGAAGCTCCATGGTCTCATCGAGAACTTCACCGATACTCCGAACTTCACGTTTTTTTTGTCCCGTGAGCACGCCGAAAATCGATTTCTCAGCGTCATCCAGATACTGCAGTATGTCGACGTCCGGAGAATAGCCCTTTGAAGCAACCTCGGTGGTGGCGGCAATCATGCGGCGTAATAATGATTTCTCACGAACAATCTTGAGGTGATGCTCCACTCCAATGGTGGTTGCAGTATCTTCAAGCAGCTTCCCAAGAAATGGTGGCCCGCCAATGGCGTCTAACATACGGTCTTTGGCAAGTTGTTCGCCGACCGTCACCACATCAATTACCTGGCCGTCTTCTGTGACGGTCTTCATCGCCGAAAAGAGGTGTCGGTGTGGTTCGTGATGGAAGTCACTTTCGTCGAGTTCTTCACCGTGTGTCGATACCAATGAAGGGTCTTTCAAAAACGCACCTAGCACACGGCGTTCAGCTTCCACATTATGTGGAGATGATCCTCCTGTGGTTTGGCCTCCGCCAGGCGGGTCGAGGAAGTTGCGATCCATCAGTCGTGAACCTCCATGTCTCGGGTGCGTTTCGTTTTCACTAAGGTGCCCATAACCCAGACCATATCGTTAGAAATCGTTCGATTCCACCGTCAACCTGATGAAGATGCGTTGTTACTCGCAGGCGAACCACGTACGGTTCTGAAGTCATTGGATGTTACCGCCCAACACCATCGACGAAAGCTTCGATTGGAGATTGTATTTTGGCTGTAAAATCGGATGCACTCTGGATGGCTCATGCCAGCGACAGGAAATGCCTACCTCTCGTGCACCAAACCGCCTTTTCGGAAAGAGAACGGCACGTCACAACCGATGCGCGGTATGGCGCGACCGTGTTTGCGGCGAAAAATGAGCTCTTGACGATTCGTCGGCCGTTACAGTCTCCGGCCATGCTTGATGACATGGTAGATTTCGATATCCGGGCGAATCGTATGCTGAGTTGGTATTCCCGCGGGAGGGGTAGCTTCCGTCCAATGGATACACCTCCTTTTGCCAGTCGCGGATGGTCATTCGGTTTGTTAGGGGACGTTCCGGAGAGGCCGGCAACGTTTTTGAGCGCAGAGGAAGAGGCGTTTTGCCTGCGGTGCTGGCGAGGGCGCAGTGTCGTGGAGCTCATGGGGCTTCAGCTAAACTACCGCTTGTTTCGTGGAGGAAATGCGCGTGTGGATGAACCTCCAGCGGAGCAAGTGCGCGACCAGCTCGCAGATTTGCTCGAGTCCTACGCCAGCACGAGTTTCCATGCTTTTACTGTCATGGTTACAAATGCAACCACTGGGCTGGTCTTTTCAAAACACAGGAGCGTTCATTACTGCACAGTGCGGGGTGACTTTCGACGTAGCGCGCGTATCGACATCAGCGGTCCATACGTTGATCATCTTCGTGCCGCAGTGATTTCTGATGGTCTGGATATTCTACCGGAGGTTGACCCGGTGATCTTACCTAGCGGCAGCTTCCTCGCATTGGAACGTGAGACTTTGCGCTTGCTGTCTTCCTAGTGAGACATGAGAGATTCTGGCCAGATATCGGGCGTTCGGATTAGCTGTCTGCGAGATATTGCTGCGCTGCGTTGACGACGTACTCAGGGGTGAAACCAAACTCTCGCTGGAGGTCCGCAAGCGGTGCGCTGGCGCCGAAACGGTCAATGCCAAGGGATAGGCCGTTTGTACCAATAAAGGTCCTCCATCCGAGCGTAGACCCCGCTTCAACAGCGATACGTCGTGATACTTGTGACGGCAGAACGCTTTCTCGATAGGCGGCATCCTGTTCCAGAAAAGCCTCCCAACACGGCAGGCTGACGACGCGTATATCATCGCCGAGTGTTTGCGCCGCGGTAACCGCTAGAGGAACTTCTGAACCCGTGGCGAGTAGAATCGCTCGTGGAGTTGCCGTCGTTTCTTTCCGTACGACATAGCCGCCTCTCAGCGCGCCATCTCGATTTGCGGTTCCTTCGAGCACCGGCAGTCCTTGTCGGGTAAGGAGCAGCGCTGATGGACCCGACGTTCTGCGTAACGCATGTTGCCAAGCGGCAGCCGTTTCGTTGGCATCCGCCGGTCTTAGAACATGCAAATTCGGGATGAGGCGAAGGCTCATGGCATGCTCTACAGGCTGGTGCGTAGGCCCATCTTCACCCAGAAAGATACTGTCATGGGTAAAGACATAGATGACGGGTTGGTTCATCAGGGCAGATAGCCTAACGGCCGGGCGCATATAGTCTGAGAACACCAAAAAGGTTCCAGAGTAAGGGCGAAACCCACCGTGCAGCGAAAGCCCGTTCATTATCGCCGCCATACCATGTTCTCTGACCCCGTAGCGTACGTAGCGCGCGGTCGCGTCAAACTGATTGCGCTGGACGTCTCCTGCACCACTAAACCACGTGTTATTGGACCCTGTGAGGTCGGCGCTACCTCCCAGCAGTGTGGGAATATGCGGGGCAATTGCCTCCAGTACCGCTCCACTTGCTTTTCGTGTCGCCAGCTTTTTGCCGGTTTCAAAGACCGGTACATGTTCAAATGCCGCAGGTGGTGGGGTGAGAGATAGCTCGCGTTCGAGGCGAGCAGTGACATCAGCTCCCGCAGCTGCAAGTGTCGCATCCCAGGCAAGGCGCACGCTTTTGCCACGTTCGGCGTGCGCCTGCATCACCTGATATGCGGCCGCGGGTATGTGAAAGGACGGTTCAAGGGGCCAATCCATTCCTTGCTTTGTTGCAGCCACCTCGTCTGCACCAAGTGCTGCGCCGTGTGCTTTGGCCGTGTCTTGCTTCGTTGGCGCACCATGCCCTATGTGTGTGCGGCATCGAATAATGGAGGGCCTGGCTATTTCTGCTTGTGCATCTTCGATGGCCCGACAGATGTCGGCGTGATTATGACCGTCTGCCGACAATGTGTGCCACCCCAGTGCTTCAAAGCGTTGCAACACATTTTCAGTGAAGCTCAGGTCGGTACTTCCATCGATAGTGATCCGATTGTCATCCCAAAACACAATCAGCTTTCCAAGGCCCAAATGGCCAGCGAGTGACGCTGCCTCGTGGGCGACGCCTTCTTGCAAGCACCCGTCGCCAGCGATAACCCAGGTGTGGTGGTTGATTAGGGTCGTGTCATCGGTATTAAAACGGCCTGCCATGAGCCGCTCACCGAGTGCCATGCCGACACCATTAGCGAGACCTTGTCCTAACGGGCCTGTGGTGGTTTCGATACCACGTGCATGACCGAATTCAGGGTGTCCGGCGGTGCGCGCTCCCCACTGGCGGAATGCTTTTATCTCGTCGAGCGTCATGTCTTCATAACCCGAGAGGTGCATGAGGCTGTAGAGCAGCATGGAACCGTGGCCGGCAGACAGGACGAACCGGTCTCGGTCGGGCCAATTCGGGGTGGTTGGGTCGTGTTTGAGGTACTTCGACCACAAAACAGTGGCTACATCGGCCATGCCCATCGGCATACCTGGATGTCCACAGCCTGCCGCCTCTACGGCGTCCATCGTCAGCGCTTTGATCGTATTGACTGCCAGATGCTCTTGAGACATGCGTACCCCCTCTGTAGAACCCTCAACGACATGACACCGCTGGTGCTTACCGCGATTTACGACCTACCTGCAACTGGTTGACGGGTAGGTTTTTACCTGCGACATCTAAGCAATGGCAGCTAGCACATGTATCCACAGAATGTTTTGGCGTATATCTCGTACTTTCAGGGTTTGGGTTGTCGCCGCTTTCAGTGGCTGTGTGACTGTACCCGTAGCGCATACG
>PKDL01000151.1 GCA_002863065.1 Pseudomonadota bacterium | reverse complement strand
GCGATACGTGCACGACGCTCCACCGATAGAGTGCCATGCCAAGGCGAGTGACTCAATTTGGATTCACGACTTTGCCCTAAACCGGATGACGATCAACGCTGGTAAATGCGAGACCAAATACGCCTTTCAGGATACGGCCGACTCTGCCATATGCAGGGTGAAGAGGTTGTATGCCACCCGTAGAAACGACACACTCACTATATGCGTAATCGCGCTAAAAACAGAGTAACGATGTGGCTGGTCTTCGCCTCGATAGCAGCCTGCAATGCACACTCCCCGGCGTTACAGCGTAGCGGGGCCAAGGCTATCGATTCGTCCGCCACGACGCTTGAAAACCGGGCTAATGTGCTCCATGCCCTGAGCCCAGAATTAGAGGCCCGTGCCCGCACGCTGGTAGAGAATCAAGTATATCCAGGACTATCCATCGCCGTAGTGCTGGACGGCCGTACGCAGTGGGCCTACCAGGTAGGCAAAAAAGACATAGCGTCAGGAGCAGCTGTGCGGCCCGAGACATGCTTTCGGCTGGCTTCTATTACCAAAACCGTCACCGCTCTCGCCATCTTGGCGTTACGTGATGAAGGGTTGCTCGCACTGGACGATCCTATTTCCCGTGCGCTGCCGCAAGCAAAGACCTGGCGACCTGTGACATCCGATAGCCCCGAAGTTACCTGGCGACACTTACTCACCCATACCGCAGGATTACCCCGTACCGGTTCATTGGACTTCACGCGTACCGACACGCCCGTAACCCGTTTGGAATTAGAGACAGCCCTGACCAATCTGTCACTTATCGCAAGCCCTGGGACACAAACTCGATATTCCAACCTTGGATATGCCGCACTGGGTTTGGCACTTTCCAACATCACCCAAGAACCATTTCCGGAGCTCGTAACCTCTAAGCTGCTCCGCCCCCTGACAATGACTGAGGCAGGCTTCGCTCGACGTGAATGTACAGATGTCGCCACAGGATATGTAAGAGCAGGCCGTTCTCGGGCAGAGACTTTTGGTGCCAGGACGGACTGGCGCTTTGGCGTTGCCGCTGCCGTTGGTGGAATGTATGCATCCGCGCGGGCCGTTGCGACGTGGATGCAATTCCAAATGAATGCTTGGCCGCCGAGAAATGGAATAGATAACTCCGTGGTCAAGCGCGCGACGCGTCGCGAATCTCACCGACTCGGTGGCTTTTCGCATCCAGGACAAGCCAGCTTTGGGATAGGTTGGGGTGTTGCGTCATTTAACCGGCAAGGACAAGTGATTGTCAGTCACTCTGGGTCGACATGGACCTGGGGAGCATCGGTACGCATGTTAGTGGAACGGGGGATTGGCATCGTTGCGCTCGGCAATAGTGGTGGTTCAGCCGCCTTGTCCCGGTACACACTCGACGCCCTGCGACATATCGACGGCGTCTTTCAAGAACTGGGGATCGCCGACTTTAGACCATCACGTGCTCGAATGAGTCCAGTCCGCCAAACCCAGTAGCCATGCAAATAACGATGTGGTCTCGGCGCGTAAAATACGGTCCAATACTCAGGCGATGCGATATCGACTCACAGCACATCTTGCGCAAAAGCTTAGAGCGCTCGACCCATACTGGCTGAGTCTCATGTCGCAATTTGGTTTCAAAGTTGTCCGAGCAGCCAATGGCTGGGTGACCTACGACGGTTCAGGCACCATCGCCGTCGTTCCGAATAATGAGCTAGACCCTGATGATACATTAGCTCAAATACTACTACATGAGCTCATTCACCATTTCGTTCAAGGTCAATCTTCATACGACTCCCCCGACTGGGGGCTAGACAATACCACCGAAAAGCATGTCGTGAACGAGCATGCAGCCTTGCTGATGCAGGCGGCTCTGCTCGACATCTACGGTTTACGTAACATCTTGATTCCGACAACCGACTTTCGGTCCTTCTATGAACACATCCCTCTGCCTGCACCAGCATCCACCGAGAGCGAAGCACAACGGATGGCATCGAGAGGCCTCAATCGTCTGATGAACCACCCTGCGTACGCGTCGCTCAATAGAGAATTGACGCGTGTTTGTGATCTATGCGAACCGCATCATCTTCTTCCCCCTACATGATCGACGTATTATCTTCTCGCTCGTCTAGCGACGCGACCATCGCGCGTTATCCGGCCAGCAAAATGTGAGCGCTAACCAGCGCGGGCCAAATAAAATGAGGAGACATCGAGCCGTGGAGAAGACATCAAGCCAACAGCCTAATCACTCCGGAGAGAATGTCCCGGTATGGCGGCAAGTGTTCTGCAATCGAACGCTTAATCTGCGCTCGGTAAAAGCGATTGGCTACGACATGGACTATACCCTGATTCACTACCATGTTGAGCAGTGGGAGCGACGGGTATTTGCTCACGTCCGTGAGAGACTCCTATCGATGGGATGGCCTGTCGAAGACACCGCCTTCGACCCGGCGGCAGTCATGCGTGGTCTGATCATCGACAAGACACTTGGTAATCTCGTAAAGGCTAATCGATTTGGTTACATCAAAAGCGTCAACCACGGTACGAAACCACTAGACTTTGACACCCAACGTAAAACATATGCTCGAACTGTAGTAAGTCTGGATGAGTCGCGTTGGATATTCCTCAATACACTCTTCGGCCTCTCCGAAGGCCACATGTATTGTCAGCTGGTAGACAAGCTAGATGCTGGAGTGGAACTGCCTGGAGTGCAATCGTACAGCGACCTTTACAAAAAGGTGAAAGGTGCCGTCGATCTCACCCATATGGAAGGCCAGCTTAAAGCAGAAATCATCGCAAATCCAGACATGTACGTGGACCTCGACCCCGAGCTGCCCATGACATTGCTGGACCAGAAATACGCGGGTAAAAAGCTCTTACTCATCACAAACAGCGGCTGGAAGTACTCAAAGGAAATGATGGAGTATGCGTTTGATGCCTTTCTGCCCGGCGACATGACCTGGCAAGACTTGTTTGACATCATCATCGTATCTGCCCGTAAGCCGGCGTTCTTCAGCGGCATCCAACCTGTGTATGAAGTGGTCGACAATGGCCTACTTCAGCCCATTGTTGGCGGCATAGAAACGGGTAAGCGATATAGTGGAGGCCACTCAAGTCTCGTCGAACAATGCCTTAAACTGAATGGAGAACAGATTCTCTACGTAGGCGACCATGTCTATGGTGATGTTAATGTGTCGAAGAACATTCGCCGCTGGAGAACTGCGCTCGTACTTCGCGAGCTGGAAGGAGAACTCCAGTCAATTGATAGCTTCCGCGCACGGCAGAAAGAGCTCACGAGACTTATGCAGGAAAAGACCAGATTGGAGTCCGCCCTATCCCGCGTTCGACTTCAAGTTCAACGTCGCAGCAAAGGATACGGAAATAGCGACACCCCAAGTCGTTCCAAGCTGGACAAGACACTGCAACATATTCGTTCGGAACTCATCGCAATCGATGAGTTGATTTCACCTCTAGCCAAGGCCGCATCAGAATTAGATAACCGACGCTGGGGACTTCTCATGCGTACAGGAAATGACAAAAGCCATATGGCCCGACAGGTAGAACGCCACGCAGACATATACACCTCACGTGTATCGAATTTTCTGCACGCTACCCCGTTTGAGTACTTCCGCTCACCTAGAGGAAGCATGCCCCATGATGCCGGCGACTTTACGAAGTGACCCACCGAGCCTCTCAGTAAGCCACGTATGACGTCCCGCTGTCAGCACTTGAGTGAGGGAAAACTGGTGCAATGCGCACCCTCTTGCTAGTTGGAAATATGGACTGGCTACATCATCTGCTTCTGCGACTCTCTCTCTACTCGTTAGAGCACCTCCAAATCCTGAGTTTCGCATTGATGACAAGCGTAGTGGCGCTGTACGGTCACCGGTTAAATCGCCGAATCCAACGACAGATCCGTAAGTACCACTTGGCCATTCGTACCACGGCATTCGTACTCATCTGCGCATTTGGCTATGGCTGGCTTGGGGCCCGACTGGCGGGATGGCTGGAGCTCGGACTGCGTAATATGCCGCGCTATCTTCTGCCACCAACCATCATCTCGCTCTTCATTTGTCTAGGGCTCTTGGCGCAGCGCGAACGCCAAATCTAAGCGGGAATCGCTACCGTAGTCAGGTGTACATTGGGTTCAGGGGCTGCACGGCATACACACTGCTCTAAACGTTACCAACATCTTGCCGGACCATGTACGACGAAAACCAAGCATTCTCGTTAGTCTGATGGCGGCATCCCCTGACTATGCCAGACCACGCCTATGGCAAGAAGGCCGTCTTTGAACCTGTACGTAAGCGAGATTCGTAGTCCCGTCGCTCACAGCTCCATCCGTGGCACACGCAGACAACGTCAAGGCGGACGAGCACTTCGGCCTCGCACGAATTCTCAGTAATGTCTCGAGACTTGTCACCAGTGAAATCGAAGGCGAGCGCATTCGTAAGCACGGTGTGACAATGGCAATCAGTCAACTTTCGACAGTTGGTCCGGATGACGAACTGAACGACTTATTAACGCTTCGCATGGATGTTCTTCCAGCTCTATCAGCAAATATTGGATGTCGAGGCAGCGACTAGCCACAACGGACGCTAGCTGATGGCCTGGCGTTCGCTACTTGACAGCCCCATCCGATCCGTTATCCGCCTTTGCGGGCGACGTTATCCGCTGAATGCGAATCGCTTGCTGAGGGCAATGTTGCGCTGCCTCTAGCACCTGAGACCAATGCTCAGACGTTGGAGTGTCAGTGAGAACATTGAGTACACCATCTTCCCCTACCTCGAACACGCCCGGGGCTTCCACCTCACAGGCGCCATGCCCCTGGCATAAGTCAAAGTCAACGTCTACACGTAGGGCCTGCGGCGTGTCGCTAGATGCTTCCACCCTATTCTGTCGAGGACAAGTGGCAGTATCTGATGCTGCGCTTTCTTGGTACGCCCCTATGCGCTTGTATGTCACACGGGCAGGAGCCTTTGGCCCGATAACCAATGCCTGGAAATCAGGTTCGATCGGGTCATCAGTCAACCCAAACTCAAAGCGCTGTAAGAGGATGGCAAGGATGGTCTTTATCTGCAGGATGGCGAAAGAATTTCCAAGGCACTTATGACGTCCACCGCCGAAAGCAATGTACGAAAATGGCAGTTTATCTTCCGATCTCGGAGGCCCGAATCGGTGGGGACAAAAGGACGATGCGTCAGCAAAGACGTCTTCAAGCTGGTGAGCAACGGACGGTGACAACGCAACCCAAGTTCCCTTTTTTATTTCATGCCCAAGTACTTCGGTGTCCTCAAGGGCAACTCGGATAAGAATAAACAAAGGGGGATGGAGCCGAAGCACCTCTTTGATAACCCATTCTAGGTTTGTAAGTCGCTTGAGTGACGCGTAGTCGACGGCCTGTCCATTAGGGAAGACGTCCGACAGCTCGCTGCGAATGCGTGTCATCCATTCGGGGTGCCGGAGCATCTCCAAAATACACCATGCCGTAGTGACCGACGATGTGTGATGCCCCGCGAACATTGCCGCCACCAGCATACCGGTAATTTCATGGTCGGACAGGCCGCGCCCATCTTGATATTTGGACTCCATCAGCGTTTGAAGGAAGTCCTCATGCGTCTCACCACTATCACGACGCTTTTGCACGATTTGGGAGACCATTTCACCTAACCGCGTACGTGCAGCATCACGGCGCCGAAATACGGGAAGCGGTAGGTACGGGTTCAAGTACGCGATGGGGACGATTCCACGTTCCAGCGCATGATAGATGCGACTGAACTCCTCGTTCATCTCAGTTCGAAACTCTTCACCGAGCAAACAACGGCTCGAAGTGAAGTTCGTCAACGATGCGCAATACTCAACGAGTCCAATAGTACCCTCTTCCCCCCAATGCCGGACCGAGTCAGCTACTTCTTCAGTGATATAGCCGCTGTAGGTCTTCATACGCTTGTGTTGCAGCGCAGGCAGAAGCATTTTCAGCTGTTCGTCCATGATGTCATCGGGACAGTCGTAAGCAACACCCTTACCAAAAATTGGGACCATCAACTTGTATGCTGCTTTAGGGCTAAAAACAGAATCCGGCGAACGAAATACTTGCTCTTGTCCCTCAGGACCGGTCACAAGTACGATGCGTCGTCCTAAGACCTTTATCCCGGCAACAGGTCCACACTCAGTACGGGCTCGTTGCAAAAGCCCCGTGA
Organism: Pseudomonadota bacterium; assembly: GCA_002863065.1. Taxonomy (GTDB): domain Bacteria; phylum Myxococcota_A; class UBA9042. The sequence goes on along the minus strand of PKDL01000151.1, from coordinate 12,845 downwards.
GGTCTTTCAAGAACCCCATGGTGTGCCCAAGCACAGGTAAGCCGCCCGGTAGATTAGGTACTCGCTTTAGTGATGGAGCGGCCCCATTCTCTTCGATAGATGCGTTCATTGCCCTTCCTCACCGCAAAAACACCGGCGCGCCCTATCAAGTAAGCGCGGGTTGGTCAATTAACGAATCAAGAATTAGATCGCGCTCCTATTTAGATATCAACCGTCGCAGAACGTGCAGGAGCTACGAGATAGTCGACATGCTTACCCCTAACACGTGTCGTCCAGATACCCGGCACTGGGCCAGCGGATTCGGTAGGAAGTGTACTCGGTATGCGATACACGACTCTGCGCTTCGCCGCTCGGAGAGCCGCATTTAGTAGTCGCCCTGAAAGAGGTCGCGTATCGGCTATCAGTCGAAAAACATCGGTCATCGGATGAGGAATCGGCGCTTCGAACATCGGGTCGAGGTACACCACATCGGTCATATCGGCACCAGCGGACTCCAACCATTCGCTGGCATCTGCATGATGAACACTGACATGTGATGCAGGCTTCGACCAATACCCCTCTTCACGAATGAGGCGAGGCAAGCCTTCCTCCAAAAGGCATGCCATCAATGGACTCGATTCCAGCCCGAGCACTTCACACCCAAATACCCCAGCAATACAGATGGCATTTTTAGCAAGACCCAGTGTGGCATCGACCATATGTGTAAGCTCCGCCTCACCGGGAGGACAAAGCGCACGAATAAGCGGATGAGTCCGTCCTACTCGTAAAAATACGTGCAAGGGACCGGGATTTACAAAGGCCTGTCCACCCCCCAGTGCGCGAATTTCATGCCGTTGACGAGAAACAACGTATGCGGCTCTGGCCTCATGCTCGGAACACAGTCGTTCAACGGAAATAATCCGCCCCCGTTTTCGTGGCACATAAGGGACGCTGCATCGCAACGCGATCGATCTAGCGGCTTGCTCTATCTCGTACGTCGGCCGCTTGGACGTCGTGACAATTATCCCCGGACTTTTCATAGCTCCCACGGCCTATGTCCCGAACAATACACCGGCTCGAAGCCTAACCGCTTGCGACCGCATTGGGCCTCAAAATCGCGTATTGGCCAATGAAAACAGAGGATATCATTATGCTTACAACCACTCAGCGACCACCAATCAAGGGTCAGCAGCGTAGGAAATCCACCGTTCATCGTCTGACTGCATCCAATGAAGCCAATCACCTAAGGTAACATCCCCCACCGTGGCGTCCGAAAGCCCTGCTAGGTCAATGAGGCTCGAGTCGATAGAGTCCGGTAACAGCCCCCCGAAAACCGTAATGTCGCCGAAGGTACCCGTATGGCTGCTACCCGAGGCCAGCAGGTATTGGAAACGTTCTGGATGCGCTTCGTGTAATTCCGTCATTTCTTCGCGCAAGTACATCTCAAACTCCTCGCCTCCCATGCCCAAAAACATGGTGCCAATGACGAAGTCACGAACAAAGCTAAAGACTGCAATCCGTAAATTGGGGTCCTCACGTAAGCTCCACGCAATGAGACCAGTCAGGTGTCCATCAGAAAGACAATCCTCGCAGCTCTTGGGAAAGACAGTCTCCGAGCCAAACTCTGATATGATTCGGCCGACAAAGTCAGGTTCGGAATCACCACGAGCGATTCCGGGCCCAGAATCATTGACCACATCGATTGGTACATCCGGAAAAACCACTCGCACCAATGGGGTCGCCACAATTGTGCCGTATCCCCCTCCGCTGGCTCCCGCCAGTACCACACGGTCAGGAGTTGGGAATTCAGCAGAAATCACGTCCAATGCGGCGGATAAGTTGCGTAGCCCAGCGTGGATCCGGTCAATTTCGCCATCTCCATCGTCATCATGCGCAGCATCACCTCCAAACAGCGACCCATCACAATACGGGAGATACGCCATATGGAATTCCCGAAAAGGATTGGTATCTAGATCAGGCCGAAGCACGTCCCCATCTGGCATGCCTGGAGGCGCTTCGTCGAATGCGGCACAAAAATCAGACCAGCACGCACCACCTCCACCCAGAAAAATAAGCAGGCTATTTGTTGTGCCTGGCCGGGTAGAAACGGAATACGGCGCGCCTCGCAAACAGACAGGACCGCTTTCGACAGTAAAAAAAGACGATGTGACCGAGCCGTTGACAGTTTGCTCGGATACCACCGCCTGCCCGAGATAATCCGCAAGACCGGCTTCAATCACCTCCGCAAATGGTGGCTGTTGGCCTTGTTCGTCTGCAGTATTTTCATGCCGGTCGCGAATGTCCTCAGCCGGCGTTAGGTTGTTTTCGGATGCAGTTACTTCGGCAACGCTATCCGGCAAAGCATCTTCGCTATCGCTACATGCGGTCGAGAAACAACACATGCCGAAAACGAGGACAGCAGCCGCAACGTCAAGCTGACCAGCGGGAAGCAACGCACACTTCTCTTTGTTCATGGACTTAGTGTGGACTACTACCGCCTATTCACTCAAGGATCTAATACGAGACTTTGAAATGTCCCGTCGCGCTGAGGTATCCCCCCGGTCGGGTGCCATATAGCTACGCCAGGGTACTTTATTGCGATGTTGAGCGTTTCACTTAGGGTCTCTACCGAGGACTGAAATGGAGTAGCGACCGCATGCCGTACAGACTCCCAAGCCGATATCCAGCGGTCAAAGAAGCTCTCCATCGGATGACCATGCCGAGCAGTGCCGCGTAAGTCACGGGGCAAAAAGTTCCTAAGCATGACAGGCGAAAATCCCTTAGAACCTGATACCTTGAATAAAAGCGAACGCCTCCGCAGGTAGCGTCCATCGCGTTGCATTAACAGCGCTACCGCAACATGCCCATCCGCTGACGCATTACCGTCTAGCAGCCATCCTCCCTCCACCAGACTATTTCCCAAAGCGTAATGTGCTTTCGCGATGTCCGGCAGCGGGTATCCGCGCAAGACGTTGAAAACGCGGATCACATGTGCGCGACCGAACTCTTCTCCCGCGTCGAACCCACCAAGGTGAAAAGAGAGTCCCTGCTCTTGATGCTGCTGTGCGAAAGCAACGCGTCCTGCGTGATGATCAATTCCGTACATTCGTACCAATGGATAACGAGCTCGGATCGAATGAAAGAGTTCTACGGTCGTGTCGGGCGTATCGCCAAGACCGATATCGAAGACGACGGGAGAGTCGAGGGATCTGAGCAGATTTGAGCATACAAGCCACTGATCGACTGTTTCCAGTCGCCCAGCTCGGGTCTTGCCCCGTCCGCGTATCAAGCTCAATCGCCGTACACTAAACGATGCGGATGGCGACTGGCGCATGGTCGGACGGCTTTAATTTGTCCACCGAACCGTCATTGCGCTTCACTGACTTGACCTTGCGCCAATCACGCTCAACCCATGCCGCCTCTACTCGAGAATTGACGGAAGATGTCGCCAGGATGTGGTCAATCCGCATGCCTTTGTTAAACCTAAATGCACCACCGCGATAATCCCAAAAGGAATACGTGCCCGCCTCGAGGTGGGGAACCATCGTGTCATGGAACCCCAAGTCACAGAGCTGCTGCCACCGGAGATGCTCATCCGGATGGAAGCTCGGTACCCCCGTAAACTTCGCCGGATCGTAGATATCTCGCGCTTCAGGAGCGATGTTTAGATCTCCCATCACCACAACGTCGCCACCAAGGTCAGTCTGCTCCGGTATCCAGCCAAGCAATGCATCATAGAAACCAAGTTTGTAGGGAAACTTCTCTGATTCGACCGATTGCCCTTGCGGACAGTAAAGGTTCACAAATCGGATTCCGCCGGTCGTCGCGCACACGAGCCGGGCCTGACCTTGGTCAGCGGGTGGTAACCCAAGGACAATATCTTCAAGCGGGTGTTTCGATGCGAGCAATACCCCATTCCATTGCTTCTGCGCGCATATCGCAACGTGGTAGCCGCGGGACTTAAAGATATCGACAGGTACGGCGTCGGTGTCCAACTTGAGTTCTTGTAAGCCGATGACGTCGGGCTGTACTGCGTCCAAAAACATCGACACATATTCAGCCCGGACTTTGAGAGAGTTTACATTCCAGGATACGACAAGCATGCGGAGACCATCCCGCATGCGCTGCGCTCGGTCAACCGCGCAGAGACACACTTACACCATTCAAGCTACGAGCGATTGATATCGATCCAACCGATGACATTCGTGCCTACCGTTGGATCCCAGGTCGCCTCGTTGGCGAAGCGTAATGCGTATTCTGGTCGTCCTCGTAAGCGCGTCGATGCGTCCGGCATCCAGATACTAACACGCCATGTTCCACTGAAAGAGGTTGGGATCCCGACACTACATTTGAGCTGTCTTACGCGACCAGGAAGCCATAGGCGCGGGTCGGCATGTTCCAGTGGAACCTCCATTCGACGGCGACCTTGCTCCATAAGCAGTATCACCGGGCGTGGATTGAAGGGCGCTGCAGCACCGGTGTTCTCAATGCGCAAGGTCATGTCAAACGTATCGCCCGCTACATACTGGGTTTTGGTATCGATGTGCGTAATTACGAGACGATAGCCGAGTGCCATTTCGATAGACTCTAACGCCCCTTGCTTGTCCCAATGCGCAAGTACGTCGGGATGCCAGTCCTGACTCAGGAAGCTGTAATGCAGTGCACGAAGCTCGCCTTCCGCGGATACAGGACCGGTTCGAGCTGACAACTTGCATGTTTCGCCACCGACGGGAACGTACATACCCTCGTTGGACGCCCAAGTCCTGTCACTACGGTACGGCGGGGCATATGTTCCAGAATCATCTTCGCCCGAGAGAAAACAATCATTATGGAGCCCCACGCGCGCCGCAGGACTCCCATCATATGCACGAGAGGCCGATAGCGCCCGAAGCCCTGCCACTTCTCGCTTCTGGCGAGGCGTTCGCACTTGGACACACCGTTCTTCGGGTAATGTGTCGAGCAACGCACGAACGACCGACCGATACGCTTTGTGGTGTGCCAAACCGTGAGAAGACGAGTGCCATTCCCCCCATGCACCAATGAACCCGGCTTGCACGACCGCAATAGACGGAGAGTAGTGTTGAAGCGTATCTCCAAGTTGCTCTATGTGTCCCAGCATGGCGTCTAACGTAGTATCTGGCTCCCCGATGGCGTTGGCATACTGAAAACGAACAATGGACTTTAGCCCAGCGTTTTCAACACGCTCCAATCGTTGCATTACACGTTCAATTGCATCGGTGGTAAGAGGGCCTGTGCGGTATTCCTTGAGATCGAACCGGGTGAAAACCAACCGGTGCCCTGCCTGGAAAATAGTAGCTGCATCACCGGTGTCATCGAACCAGCGCACAAATCCACGCTCAGGATTCGGTATGCTGCCTCGGGATGGTTGAAGTAATCGCACGTCGACTCAGCCCGACATCCACCTAGGGTTGGTTTCAAGAGCGTGAGAATACCAAGACCACCAGCCCATGCCTACCGTCTCGGCTACGTGTTTCGACGGATGAGGAGTTGGAACATGCTCTAACGAACTCTCGCTTTAGACGCTTACCGACTCCCAAAGTTATCGGCGGTCTTCTCCTCATTCCGGTCGGTAGCGGGTGCCGGGGCGAGGCTCAGGGAGCTCACCCTCTCGTATAACTCCGGCTCAAGACAGATATCACCCGCTCGAATTGCGGGTGCTAGCTGCTCGACATTGCGCGCTCCAAGGAGAGGAGATGTCACCGCCGGATGATGCGCAACCCAGGCGACGGCTAACGTCACAGGATCCATACCCACTTCCTTAGCCAGCTTGATGAAACGGGCAGCTGTCTCGTAGTGTTCGCTATTCGAATAGCGCGTCGCGTACATCTTCACTCGTGTAAGCCTGCCGTCACCGCTTCTATCCAGAGCATACTTTCCCGTTAGAAGTCCCCCCCCAAGTGGGCTATACGGCATCACGCCGAGATTAGTATGTTGAGCCATGGGCAGAATCTCTACCTCGGCTTGGCGCTTCACGAGATTATACATCGGTTGAATACACGCAGGTGGACAGAGCCCCAATTGTTTGCACCGCTCTACCGCGAGCGCTGTCTGCCAAGCACTAAAGTTGCTGATCGCCGGATACAGTATCTTTCCCGACCGCACGAGCATGTCCAAAGTCCGCAGAGTATCGTCGAGGTCGGTCATTGCATCCCAGCGGTGCAGGAAAAAAATATCGAGGCGATCGGTCTGTAACCGACGAAGGCTCTGTTCCACGGTGCGCACTAAGTGGTAACGGGAGCTACCTCGTTCATTCTGACCTGAACCCGTCGGAAAGTAGCCCTTGGATGTGACGACCACGTTATCGCGACAACCCGACTCTCGCAGCAATGTTCCTAGAATGCGCTCCGACTCACCACCGTGATATACATCTGCGCAGTCAAAGACGTTGATGCCACGGTCAAGACAAAGGGAAAACATCTCGCGCGACGCGGCCATGTCGGCCTCTCCACCGAACGTCATCGTTCCAAAACTGACCTTGGATACGCGAACTCCTGTTGAGCCCAAAAAGCGATACTCCATGACCTCTCCGTTGTCTTAGCCGACTATCGACACTTACGTACTGTGCGAATGACGCTGCGAATGCTACACACCGCGTATGACGAGTCGCATTCTAATGCAAGACCAGTCGCCGGGCGGAGTATACTATGCCGTACTGGAATCTGACGACCGTGCGATCTACTTACACTTGGTAGGCCTTGACGGTACGAAACTGCCAACGCGGAGCCTCTGGGTGCGCAATCTCCAACCCGCACCAGTGGCCTTCGAGAACGGATGGCAATCAGCTGGTCGAGGTCCAATTCTGCCTTTTGACTTTTGCCGTACCCCCGCAGGACTCCCACCCTTGGATGATGCAGACCTCAACCTGCTTTGGTTTCCGGAAGGTGATGCCGTTGCACTTCGCGACGGTGACGAACTACTCGCGGTAATTCCCCCTTGGGCGGGTCTAGATGACTGCCCTGGCTACGCTAGAGACTGTACAGCTCGGTCGCCTGTCGCCTGGCCGCTCGGCGGGACGGTCGACAACCCAATTCGCCAGCAAGTTGAGGAGGTATTTACATTCTGGCGCTCCTGGGAGACGAGCGACCCTTGGCCTGGATTCCAGCAAAAACTCATGGGGGCATACCAGGCCAGTTTCGGCGAACCTACTCAGTATTATGCGGCAGATGGAGGGAACTGGCCGCCTCGCTTCATTACGCAGCATGAAACGGAGCAAGGTACAGTTCTATGCACGGGGGGGATGAGTATTCGTCCTCAGCCAAGGGTGGTGACTTTCTATGAGGATCCATCCACCGTTCGGCGCATTGAACTCGCCATCGCACTTACCCCAGACCTGTCCACGGATATCTCTCACCTGCTGACCGGTCTCGGGGCATTGACCCGGTTTCCCTGGGCAACTTGGTCTTGGCTCGCCAGCGGGCATACGCTGCAAGCCAATGGCGTCCCTGTGGGGCCTAGTGGTCAACCCTTTGACTGCTACGTGATACACCACGCTCCTCCAGGCATTACACTGCCCACCATGCCCCAATATGCCGACGAGCCAGTACATTTACTCTGGCTCATTCCGATCACGAATGCAGAGCGTTCGCTAGCGCAACATGCAGGCACAGAAGAACTTATGGAACGCCTATTTCAATCCAATCCATCACCCTATCATTCGGACCGAGAAACTCTCGACTGACACGTGCCGGAGCAACGATTCATCCTGAGGCATTTATGCGCACGAGGGCGGCCGCTTCTCAGCATAAACAGCGCGACTGTCTACGACACATATCTAGGTATCGCCCTCGCCCGGCGTAGCATGGGGCCCTGGCACATCTAGTCCCGCTTTGGGTAACGCGTCTAGGAACTCCCGCGGAATGGGGATCCCTTTGAAACTCGACATTTCGATGAACGCGTGAACGAGCTTCACCTGACAACGATGTAGACCGTCCTCCCCGGTTATTTGGTAGAGAAAAGTAATGGACCGTGAGCCAATTCGTTCAACATGCATTCGCACGATTAAACGGTCTCCCATTCGTATCGGGTGCTGATAATCGGCTTCAGAGTGGACCAACGGCATGCCAAATCGATACTTCGAAAACATCGTCTCGGGGTGACCGAACATCAGCGCTAACGCTTCTTCTAACGCGCTGTGGGCATATTCATAGACGCGACCGAAAAAGACGATCCCAGCTCGGTCAATTTCGTAAAAACGGGCGGTAATACGCAGTTCAAATGCCATATAAGTCGGGTAGCATGCACGGCATGTCGGAACAACCACATACGAAAAATGCAGGTGTAACAAGCCATCCAAGACGCGTTATTTCCGATGCAGACATCAACAACCTACTCCATGAGTTGCGTCTGATAGTACCGTCGGTTGCACTATGCTTTAAAACCGACTCACGCCTTCAACAGGCTATCGGCGCACTGGTACGCCCCTTCAACCCGACTTACCTGACGGAATATACGACTGTAATGAACGGTAAAATTTGGCTCCCAAGTCGTGATTTTCTCCGCTCAAAATCGCATGAATGGTTGTATGCGTTGATCCGACACGAGGGAGTCCACCTGCGGGACATGAAGCGCTTCCCCGGTATCTTCCAACTCTCATACCTGCTCCTACTTCCTTGCGGACTTACATTCCGCGCGTATTGGGAGTGGCGTGCGTACAAAGTCAGCCTCCAAACACAGGTCGAGCTATATGGCATGATCAGCGACCAGTATTTGGAACACTTGGCCGAGCGCTTCACCGGTCCGTCGTACCTATTTATGTGGCCATTTCCACGACATATTCGACGGGTGTTACAGCGTGAGCGTGAGCGAATCTACCAACGAATGCATAGAGTAAGCGGCCCACGCTCAGGGCGCGAGTAGCCGCCCCTTCAACCCCGTATCCTCTACCCATACCGTAAGAGAGTATCCGAGGGGGTGCGTCACAGAACCCACGATCTTCGTGACGGTTTGTGCGGCCGACAGTGTCTGAACCGTATCCAGAAAGGCCGCAGAGGTTGAATCGACCCGTCGGCTACGGACCTGTCCACCAGACGTGAACACTAAGTAAAAGGCATTTTGACTCGGTGCCGCAGAGACACCGCCGGCAGGACTACCTAAGGGAATCTCCGGTCCGGTGGGACCGGCAGGGGTCACGAGTCTAATGTGATATTGGTCGTCGGTACCGAGCCATTGCAGGATGCCTCGATCAAGTCCGGGGCCATACCACAGCTGGGGCGATGTACCTGACTTCACGGAACCGAGCGTATATGCAGTTGCATTACCAGCTGTGTGATCCATCAACCGATAGCCAACCGTCCCCCCTTCATTCGCCCACGAAAGCGCATATCCCGTCGTGCCACGCTGTGTCATCTTGGGCGACACCTGGTTTCCATTGCCTCCCACGACGCCGAAGGCAGAACCCGAAGGCGCAGCGTTCGATTCCAGCAACAGCCCGCGAACGTCAATATCAATACCCGTTCCCTCGTCCCATACCGCGAGAAAAGTCTGTGAGCTTGCATGATATCCAAGCTGGACGTTTCGCCGCGCAAGTGCACCCGCAAGGTCCGGGGCAACCAAGTACTGATTCACTGTCGTCCCATTATTGGACGCAATCCCGACGCGAATGGATGAATCAGGATAGGCCGTCCATGCGAACACAAATTGACCATTGACCGGGTTCTGAGCTAATCCCCAGTCTGTCCATTTAGTAACCCCCGCCACGCTCACCACATCGTTACCGAGACCGCCGGTCTTGCTTACAGCCCGCAATCGGAAGGTTCCGCCGCTAGCGTAGCCAATGCGAAAGGTATCGAGGTAGGAATCGTAAATGAGTTTAGCGTCTGAAACGGCTGAACCTAGCTGATGAATGGTATTGCCGTCACAAGTACAGTCCTCGCAGAAAAAGCCCCCTTGGCAGGAGAGAATGCATTGACCGGCGGCCCCGAGGCCAGTGCAGCTATAAGACGCACCATCCGGAGCAACAGGACACGGCTCGCATGCGGCCCCGCATGCCTCCGCAGTACCTTCGGCCTTGTCATCAGATGGGCTACAATTCGTGTCGAAGCCATCGCACGCTTCGATAGCCCCGGGCTTAATGGCAAATACCTCGTCGTTGCAATCACCACCACCAAACGGACACGTGATCGTGCCCGTGGCGAGAAACGGCAGGTCTGCGTCACAAAACCCGTCCTGATCGTCATCGCAACCATCATCAACCTGGAGATTGCAGTTCTCATCAGTCCCGTCACAACTCTCTTGAGCGGTGGGATTAACTAGAGGGGTCGTATCGTTACAGTCGCCTGGGAATACGCCGGTAAAGTCTTCTACCAGCCCAAATGCACAGAGGCATTTGCTATCGGCCCCATCGGCATAGTAGCCATCACCATCTTCGTCGTAGTAGTACACGGAGCAACCGATTGCATTCTCTTCATCGGTCTCCGAATCGCAATCATTATCCTTTGTGTCACACGTTTCGGGTGCAAGTGGGCTTATGAATTTCATCGAATCATCGCAATCGCCCCCGTCCGTTTTGAAATGTTCATCGGTAGGTTGACATAAGCAGAGCTCCAGCCCGTCCCCACCAAATCCATCACCATCATTGTCCGGCCAGTAGTAAGAGCAACCGAGCGCGTCCGCTTCATCTGTGATCCCATCACAGTCGTCGTCCTGCCCGTTGCAGATCTCCGCGCTACCAACGCTCAAATTAGGATCTGTCGGCGCACAGTCGTTTTCATCTACGACCCCGTCTCCATCATCATCGGGGTCGCATGCATCTCCGATATCATCCAAATCGAGGTCGCTTTGCATGGCATTCGAAATAAGGGGACAGTTGTCATTCGTATCGAGCACACCATCCCCATCATCATCATTATCCACGCAGTCCGCCATGCCATCGCTATCTGCGTCCTGCCATGTTTCGTCCGTGTCGCCATCGCAGTCATTATCTATCCCATCGCAGATATCTTCGCTGGGAGTAGCCGCTGTGCAATCAGTGAGTTCCGTGCCAAGACAAAACACCACACCGTCACACGTACCGAAGCTGTTCTGGTAGTAACAATCCGTCGCAGCACCATCCGACTGCTCAGTGCACTGGAACGCTTCACAGGCTTGTCCGCAATAGCTCCCCTGAGCGCCGTAATCCACACACTCACCTGCATCACAATCCGCATCGAGCCGGCACGGTATGCATTCATCACCTGGTGGATCCGTGCCGTCGGTAGTGTCTTCAGCATCGATTGAATCGAGCTGGTCGGTACTATCAGACCCGTCGCTCATATCCGCCGTGTCGGTGCTGCCTTCCGCGGCATCGGACTGACTCATTCCGGCCGTCGCATCCGAGGAATCTGTGGCATCGGTCGTGACGACCGTATCCGTTCCATCAACCGAATCATTCGAGTCTTCCGCATCCGTGCCGTCATCACCATCGGATGCATCGCCATCATCGGAAGCGTCGGCTTGGTCAGTCGTGTCTACCGATAACTGGTCAGTGCTGCCCCCGTCATCAGCGGCGGAGGGTGCCTCATCACCAGCAGACTCTGCATCTGGGTAAGCTGCTCCAATATCTGCGCAACCCGAGAGCATGAGAGCGAACGAAAGCAGCATTAGCGTTATTTTGAGTGGCAGATAAATTCGCATCGTGTATGGAGTCTGCCTAAAGCGGCCGCGTCGCGCCAGCGCCGCGGTGCAGCTTCGTCCGTAAACGGCACAATTACGACCTAGTCGGTGACGAATTGCAGCAATGGGTACCAACAACGTAATGTATTGGCGGCACGTACGACATCGTCTAAATATTCGCTTCGGGGACTCGAGATGCTCCGCAAGTATGTTCATGGAGCCAAAGGAATATCATATGCAGACACTGAACCGCCTGCTCATATCACTTGCTTGCTTCGCACTCTTTGGGTGTGTCGAGACGGGTACCTTGGTACCCGCAGACATTGGTACTCCGTCGGGTCCCACCGACGCCGATGTCATTCAGGCCCCGCCTCCTCGAGACTTGGATACATATACCCCCCCGTCGAGTGGCGTTTTATCCTTTGTCACTGCGGTAGGTACTGACGGACAACCGTGTGTGATTCAGTGTGCCCTTCAACTAAATGCCAGTCAGACGACTATGCTACAGGTTCGATACACTGATAATCTCGGTAATCCGATAGAAGGCGTTCAGGTTCAGTTTAACACTAGTGCCACCAACCTTGTGAAGCTTACAGCGCTTACTGCCTACACCGACACGACTGGCGTGGCCAGCGTCAACATAAGTGCGTTGGCGGATGCAGGGACTGGAACCGCGGATATCACCGCGGAGGTACCCGGCGTAGCAACCGCCCTAATGCTCACTTTCAAGGTAGGGGTCATTGGTGCAGAGACCGCGCCGATACGAGTCGATGTGGATTATTCCGGCAGCCAAAACCTGAACATCAGCCAATTGCGACTGTTCCTCGTCGAGGGCGGTAAACCGCTCTGTTCCGATGTACATCCCGATAGCACCACCCCCTACACACCTGTCCTCACGGTAAATAACGCCTCCCTGACCGCCGATACGCTAGTCGGCACACTTCCGGGTCTAGAAGAGGCCGGGACGCAGACATGGCTCGTTCAGGCCATGTCGCCCTCAATGGAGGCCCCAGTCGCCAATGGGTGTGAGAGCGTAGACGTCACCTGGGATACCACAAAGGATGTGCGAGTTGTGATGTCCGACCTGCCGCTCCGCTACACTGGCGATTATACGGTTACGACACAGATGGACTTGGATATCGGCGAATCCGTCGATGGAACCACGGGACTGATCATCAAGCTATTACTCAACTTATTTGATGATCCTGGAGCGGTAGCCATTGAGGCCGCCTGTAAGGAAGCCAGTGGTACGCTGA
>PKDL01000319.1 GCA_002863065.1 Pseudomonadota bacterium | reverse complement strand
CACGGACATACATCCTGACAAATATCGCAACCATAAATTTGGGAGCCCATCTCCTGTGAAAAGGGTTCAGAAACAGGCCCCTCTTGCTCGATATTCAGGTAGCTTAGACAACGTCGAGCATCGAGAACATAAGGCTTGACGAAAGCTTGCGTCGGGCATGCATCGAGACAGGCGGTGCATGAACCGCAGTGGTCCAACATCGGAGAGTCTGTCGCCATCTCAAGGTCGGTCAATATCACCGCGAGAAAAAAGTAACTCCCACGCTTCGGATGAATGATATTGGTATGCTTCCCCATCCACCCGATACCCGCATAGCGAGCGAAAACCTTTTCCAGTACCGGTCCGTGGTCTACATAGTGCCGAAATGCATGCCCAGGTGCCGCATCTTTCAACGCCTGCACCCAGGTCTCTAACATCGGTTCCATCACATTATGGTAGTCATCACCCCAGGCATAGCGAGAGATCCAACCCACATCAGGCTCTTCCGGAAGTTCGACTGAACGAGGCGCCTCGGTGTCGTAGTCCAGTGCGCAGACAATAACGTTCTTCACTCCACGCAAGGTCCGGTCCGGCTCCATCCGACGACGGCGGTGCCGAAACATGTACTTCATGTCGCCGTGGTAACCGTTCTCCAACCACTCGCCGAAGAATTTCATTTCTGGATACGGACCAGCAGGCGCGATGCCAACATCATCAAAACCAATCTCGTGCCCCAGGCGTTTTACCAGGGAAGCACGCATTTCCAAGCTAGCCGCGAGCAAATCCACAGCGCCACCTTACTCCCCGCAGCGGCGTATACCAATCTCTGTGGTACATGCGATGGATATTGACCAATTCCATGACAGGTACCACTCGGTCGCGTTATGGTATCAGCATGTGGCTCATGCGCCGACTGACTGCGCCATGCATTGCCTTGCACATCACGCTCGTCGCTCCTGGTTGCCAGTCAATGCACAAGCAAATAACCGACACAAAGTCGGGGTCTCTGCAATATCCGTCAGGTGACCTCCCGGGTGTTGCGTATGATGAATTACCATCAGATCGCGCTACCCTTATTCAGATTGCCGATCGAATTCATCGTTCAAGCCGCAACCTAGATAAACTCATTCGCGCGAGAACAGCCCTAAAAAAAATCCAAGAAATGCATCCCAACGATGCCCAAATGCTTTGGCGACTTGCGCGCGTAGGAAGTGTTCTATCGCAACACGATAAGAGCCATGCCGCGGGCTGGGCCAAAGAGTGCTATTCGGCAGGATTGCAGGCGACCAAAGTATCCTCCCAATGGGTCCAAGGACACTACTTCGCGGCCGCCTGTAGCGGACTACGAGCCCAACATGAACCCGGGAAAGCATCTCGTCTTCTGAATGAGTTAATTGAACATGCGGAACAGGCCCACGAACTTCAACCAAGCTATGACACGGGGGGCCCCCGACGGACGCTTGGTATTATTTACACGCTCGCCCCTCCATGGCCTTCTGGTGTGGGCGATCTCGACGAAGCGATAGAGTTGTTGGAGCAAGTCAATGAAGAATTTCCGAAATGCCCTCTCAATGCGTTTTATCTCGCAGAGGCGTACCGAAAAGCGGATCAGCTAGCACGAGCGAAAACGCTATACAAGCGGGCCTATCGGTTAGGAAAAAAAGGTCGGTTTGGCCCTGAAGGTGCTCACTACCGACGCCGAGTTGAATCGGCCCTCTATCAGTTGAGACGAAGTGACTGAGCTAGGCCGCGGTTTGAACTACTTGCAGGGGTTGCTCGCGGAGCTGATGCCAGCCATCCCGCAGGGCGCTATCGTCACTCGCACGGCGAACGCAATCTGCGATGAGGCGGCCCACCTCTTCCCGGCTTATCTTTACGGGCTCCCCACGTCTGAATTGCGATTTGTTCCCGCGCGCTACTTGCGCTGTTCGCACCGCCATCCATAACGGAAGCAGACAGAACAAACGGATCTCCGTCTCCTCGGGAGGAATGGCTAGAGCATAAAGGAATGCGCGTCTTAGGACCTCATCAATGCGTTCAAATAAAGGGTCGACAGCCTGCTGTGCCTGCACGAGAGACTCAGGATGCAGAAGGTCTGCAGGAGCCAGCCCAACACGGCGTAATAAGGTGGCGGGTACAAAGCACACGCCACGTTCATAATCGTCGGTAATATCTTTCACGATGTTGACCAACTGAAGACCTAGGGCGAATGACTCCGCATGCTCACCCATCTGTACCCGCCGGCTTGGCTCAAGGTCGTCTATCCAGTGTACAAAGAGCTCAGTGAGCATTTGTCCAACGGTCCCAGCGACAAAGTAACAGTAGCGTTCCAAGTCAGCTTCGTTCAGGAGGGTTACGAAACCATCGCCATTCGGCCGTCGATAGCGATAAAGCGCCATACCTCTAGCCATTTCTTCCACCCAAGGTACGACGCAGGCTTGGACCTCGGGCTCTAATGACGTAAATACGGCCATGACCTTGTCAAGATTGCGTGCGAGTCGCGACTCAGCATCATCGCCCTTCCAGATTTCAGACGCGGCATCGCAGAAGCTGCTAACTGGTGCGTCCGCCTGTAATACGCGTAAAAAGCGCTCAAAGAGCAGCTCACGCTGCTGAGTACTGAGGCTATCGTCGTCTTCGATAGTATCGGCTACTCGGCACAGCAGGTAACCGCAGGTCACTGCATGTTCTAAGGCTCCAGGAAGCATCTCAATCGGCTTTGAAAACGTACGCGACACTTCGACGAGTGCTGTATGACAAAATGCCCAATCTTCGGATTTCACGTACCGTCCTCCCCCGTTAAAGCAGTGGCTTCAAAACCACCGGTGCTTTGCCCCGCGCGGACCATGCGCTCCAAAGCCAGAATGTGCAAGTAGGTGAAACAAGTGCTAAGACACGTTTCATGAATCGCAAAAATGACGCAGTAGCCATCAATGCACTCGACGAGTGTATAGCAAAGGCCCGTGCAACCGTGGCCAGAAACCAGACACCGGTGGTCATCTTCGACCTAGACCATACACTCTTTGACAATGGACCGCGGACATGGGCGATACTCGTAGATTTCGCCAAGGCAACTGGTAAAAATGAGCTGCTGAAAAGCTTAGAAAGCACTTCAAAATACAACTTACCCTACCTAATCGGCGACATGTTGGCCTCGATGGGTTTCCACGACCCGGAGCTCACACGGGAGGCCTTCGAATGGTGGAAAGACCGGTTTTTTATTGATGACTGGATTCATCTCGATACACCACTGCCAGGCGCTACCGATTTCGCAAATGTGATGTTTGATGTGGGCTGCACGCTGGTCTATCTGACAGGACGAGATTCGCCGAATATGTTGGTAGGAACAGCTTCAAGCCTGCGAACGCATGGCTTCCCCGTCGGTTTAGCACATACAGCGATGGTCCTAAAACCGGATTTCGATACACCAGACCTTGACTTCAAAAGCGACGCAACACAATTCATCTCTGGGCTTGGTACAGTCGTCGCCGCGTTCGATAATGAGCCGGCTAACTGCAATCTCTTTCGGGAAAAATATCCGGACGCTGTCGTGGGCTTTTTAGATACCGCAATGGCACCAAACGCCCCGCCGCTTCAGTCGCATATTGTACACCTAATCGACTTTGACCGCTGATATCGCTCGGATCCCGCATATCGAATTTTCAATTCGTATGTTCGGTCGGTGGCCCCATTCGCAATCGATTACGCAAAACCATCCTTTCGCAGCCTAGCCTCTGTGTCGTACCCTACGCGTATGGGTAAGCTCGGCTACAGCGTGCACTATGCTTCACTCGAAGCGGTGACAAACGCATACGAACGAGAGCTGCAATATGGCGGTGTCTACGTGCTGTCCGAGGTCCCACCCACTCCGCTATCATCGGTCGAAATTACCCTTCGGATACTCGAGAAAGAACCTATCTTGGTTGAAGGTAGAGTAGTTAACGTAGTTGGAGACGGATTCTTTGCGCAATTCAGCGACCGTGCACCGCTGGATTCCATTCGCGAGTTCATCCAATTAGCGAAAGCAAACGCCCCGAGGGAGCAAGAAACCCTTGTGTCTACACAAACTGATGCACACGGGGACAGCCGACCTGCTGAACCCGGAGAATCGAACGATACGGTAATGGACTCACCGTCGCCCGTAGACGCACCATCAGCCGGTGATACCGCTACCGAGGGTGGAATTGGTCCTGCTCTATCAGGCCCAGTGCGTAACGTATGGCAGCTTATTGATATGAGTTCTGGCGTTCCAATCGGCCAACAAGTTAGGGAATTGACTGTTGCCGAAAGATCGCGATTAGCGCGTCAGGCCAACAGACCAGTACGCGCAATATTGATCCGCGACCGAGAAAAACGAATACATATCGACGTCGTAAAGAATCCGAAGACAACGGATGAAGAAATCATCGAATGGTCTGGGCTCAGCGGTATCTCTCCGCTAGCCCTCAAATGGATCTCAACCCAAAAACGGCTGATGCAAAATCGGACGCTGCAGCTTAATCTAATCAAGAATCCGATGACGCCGCCCAACATCGCACTCAAGCTCGTCAAAGTGATTCATATCTCAGAATGTAGGAAGATTGCGAAGTCTAATAAAGTGCGGGACGCCATCGCACGGGTCGCGCGTAAACGGGTCGCAGAGGCCGTGGAGCGAATGTAGCTATCTTGTAAGTAGGCAGTTACCGTTTACTACGGAATGTCCAAATATTGTTGGAAACAAAGTTGATGCCGGTCGCCGCAGCAATACCCAACAACAGCGCAACATGGCGATGGAAGTCTAACAGGTCGTAACAGACCCACGAGGCTCCCAACTGGACGAGAGCGGCAGAGAGAGACACCACGTAAAAGGCGGTCACTCGGCGTAAGAACGGCGCTTTGTCTCGATCTCCCCAAGTCCAACGGTCGTTGAGGAGAAAGTTTGTGAAAATGCTTACTGCTATGCCAAGCGCATTACTTGCAACGAAGGTCAGCACCATGAAGGCCAGTTCGAATACGGCCAGATTTACGACCACTCCGGACGCACCTACAATGCAGAAGCGCACGACACGCAGTCGTTCAGGGGTAACGAAAGCCCGAACGGTCGCTAAGAGCCCGGCTGGCCGCTGCTGAGTCATATTTCCCACGTGGGGGTTCTACTGATCGACGCTCTCGTTAGCAAGTGAGTAATTTTCATTCGATGAGAGTTCTCAACCTGGCCAAGTGCGAGTACTTGGCGTCAAGGTGTGTATCTGCGGTGTGAACCGCCCCTGACTCCGGCGCTCGATGATCTCAACAACTTCCGCGGGACGATACGACTGTGAAAAGTGTGTAAAAACCAAATGTTCATTCCTAAACGCGCTGGAGCGCTCTAACACTTGGTCAAAGTGCACATGCCCATGGTTAAGGCACTGCTTTGCCGTTCTCCGTTCATCCAGATACGTCGTTTCAAGGATAAGCACCTTAGACTCCAATAACTCCGGATGGCGCTCAAGAACATCAATTGTAGTGTCACCAGGGAAACTTACGAGCGTTCGTTCGATAGAGGTAAATATGGGCTCCCCAGCATGTTTCCGACGGCCGATTTCGGCTCCCGGTAAATGTTTGAATTCATCTTTCAGCTTATTGACCGTTTCGAACACACTGTAACCCACCGTATGAATGACATGCGGAGTAGAAAATACCCGCACCTTGCGTCGTTGACCGATAACGAATTCATCACCCGGCTGTACTGGCGTAATGCGCCAAGCGTATTCATGTCCTTGAATCGACTCATAGCTGCGTACTACGGTCTTTAGCGCATCGACGATAGGCGCTGGAGCATACACATCGAGCGGCTCGGTCTGCCCATGAAGCAGTCGAAGAGACAACATCGAGACGAGTCCACCGCAGTGGTCGCCATGACCGTGTGTAATCAACAAACGAGGAGTCGAAGCCAAGCTACGATAGCAATGTCCGACGTCGAACATAACCCCATACTGCGGCACTTGCATACATGTCATAACACCGCCGAGACTAATGCCCCGAACAGATATCTGACCCGCCTGTACTTCGCATGGAACGGCCACTCAACCCCCTCCATCACGGTTGGAAGTCTCTGACATTGTTATATCTTGCACCTCAGAGACGCGCGTATCCTGGACATCATCCAATACGCACCACCCTCGCTCATAGACTGTCCCTTCGCCACAACCCAAGGGGATATTAGACACGCACTCATCACCTTCGCGATGCGTACCTGCACCACACTCCAACCCGCCACAACCGCAGAGGACAACAGCGTTGAACAGGATGCTAATGATGGTTGGTATACGTAGGTTTCGAATCATGGCTGCTCTGTACCGGACGTAATCCCAGACGTGCGGCAGAAGACGTACGCCTTGCGACTGGATTGGTTCATTACCGGAGTATGCCTAATGCTGCCGTCGCGTAAAAACGCGGTCATTTATGCGCTAACATCGCCGTCGCGTCGGACGGTAACTCATCCAAGCGTCGTCGTTCTCTAACCAGGGCTGTAATCCCCCACGCAATACATCGCGGCAGGCTGCTTCAATTCGCTCAGCGCTTAGGATAGTTCCCTGCTCAAGCTCCTTAGCAGAACCAACCGCAGGAACCGAATGCATACCTATAACGCGGGTGCGGACACCTTCCAAAGCTTCAATAATATGGCCCTGCACCTCTCGACCGAAACCTGCGTATACGCGATCTTCGTGTGCGACCACCATCCGACCAGTTTTAGACACTTCGGCGATCACCGTTTCATGGTCCCATGGTGAAAGACTTCGTAAATCAATGACACCAGCCTGAATACCATCCTTGGCAAGTGCTGATGCAGCTCTCATCGACTTGAGAACCGCACCGCCGTAACTCACGATGGTGATATCCGTGCCATGCCGACGGATTGCGGCTCGTCCGAAAGGCACGCGAAAATCGCGTATTGGGTCCATATCATCGACTAGAAGCAGTGCATCGCCACGGCTTTTACGAACCCGCTTCGCGTCAATAATGCCCGCTTCTCCAGGGAGCTTCGGCCCGAGCGTCATCCGATAGATCAGTTTCGGTTCTAGCAGCAATACCGGGCCTGGATACTCAGCCGCGCTTCGCAAAAGACCGTAAGCATCAAAGGCGGTTGAAGGAGTAGCAATGACCAGCCCCTGAACCGGCGTAAAGTATCCGTCCACAGGCATCGAGTGGTACAGCGCACCGCCTGGCACGGGTTCAGTCGGTGTCCGTAAGGTAATGTTGAGCGGCACCTGACCACCGCTTGCCCAATAAATATTTCCAGCGTGAACCAGCCAATGAAGCGTGTTGAGTGCGTAGTCACCAAATTGTATCTCGGGAAACAGCTTCAGTTGTTGATGATGCGCCGCGCCAACCGCCGTGCCGACGATTAGCGGCTCATTGATCGGCGCATTGAAGGCCATCCCAGGAAATTTATCTGCTAGACCGCGAGTTACTTTGAAAACTCCACCCTTATCGCCGGCAATATCTTGCCCGTACGCCAATGCATTCCCTTCAGCAAACGTGCGGTGCAAAGCGAGATTCAGCGCCTCATTTATTTGGATTGCGGTTTGTCCCGTATGCTCGGGTTCCGTCACCTTCGGTAAAGTCGGTCGAGCGAACTCAAGAGCATCCGCAGGTTTTGGTCCAGGCTCTGAACGAATCGTCTCAAGCAACACACGAATAGATTGCACTTCGGCCTCGAGATACCGCCCAAGGATGTGGTCTTCGAAAAAGTCTCGTTTGGCGCACTCTGACTTCCGCCGACAAATAGCGCCTTCATCAAGAACACCAGCCTCAAATAACGACTCACCGAGCTCCAACAGTGGGTCACGAGTGTCATATCTAAAGACTGCGCCATCGCTCGATGAATGCCCGCGCAGCCGAGGCACCTTCGCATGCACCATCACGGGGCCGTTCTGACTCGCATAACGCAGTGCAGAGAGCGTGGTGCTGAAGGTATCGTCTAAGTCATACCCATCACACTCGAAAAGCTGGACTCCGAACGCCTTTGCATAATGCCCGAAGTCACGAATACCTCGTCCTTCGTCGGGAGTTACGCTAATCGCTATCTCATTATCAGTAACGATGACCACCAACGGCAAGCGCCACAGGCTAGCCGCCATAAATGTCTCGTGAAAATCACTGGTACCCGTAGTGCCGTCACCGCATATTGCTACCGCAACGCCGCGGCTATCGCCCAGTGCCTGAACGCCTTTTGCGTAGCCCGCTGCTTTACCGAGATTCATACCAAGCGGCGACTGCGAAGGCATCAGACCGTATTCTGGTGCCGACACATGCATTACCATCTGACGTCCACGCGACATCGTGTCCGTCGCTTTCCCAAGTGCTTGACGGAAATATTCCGCCGTAAAGTTTGGGTGGCCACGTAGCTCCGCCAACAAGGTTGCTAATGCATCACTCCGGTAATGAGGAAACAGTGCACTCGACCAGGTATTCGCATCAGGACCCACTTCACGATCGAAAGTCGCCATGGCAAGTGCCGTTGCAGCACCGTGAACCTCTTCACCTGGACCACCGATCCAAAAGCGGACCGACCCCTTCCGCATTTCCGTCAGACATTGGGTAATGGATGCTCTGACCCGCAAGCCCACTCTGTACGCGAGTATCCGTTGGGTATCGGTGAGGGAATCGGGACGAATCTGTCGCAGCTGTCTTGCCACTTTGGGGGCCTCTCAGAAGTCAGGAATCCAATTCCTAAGCTGTACGTTTATTCAGACCACCACCGTTCAACAAGTACCCAGCGGGTGGTGACTGAAATCGACCCACTTGTCCCGGTTGCTCAGTTGGCGTCTTCACGCCATCGCACACTCGTAAACTTGGGGTACCGCGCTTGTTGCGCGTTTCAGGAGCACGTGAAGGCTCCTAGAACGCCCGTATTATCCATAAAACCAGAATTTCTGCAAGGCCGAGAGCACCGCCCTGAGGTGGGTTCGCCACAGTTGGATCGCATAAGTTTAGGCGGTTGCTCTGCATGCGTTAGCATAGCGGAAGCAAGACGTTGCAGCTCGGGTATCTTACCCACTGTGTATCAGCATCGGACGCCTAAACGGTCAATTCAGTAGTCCTTCGCCCATAAAGGAGACAAGTACCATCCGACTATGAAAGACAGTCTGCCAATAGACGAGGTCCTCGATAAGTTAATCGATGCCATGCGCGAAGGCCCTGTCGTCTTAGAAGCGCCCCCAGGTGCGGGTAAGACCACTCGAGTCCCCCCTGCCCTGCTATTCGCGGGGTTGGCAGCTGACACACGAATTTGGGTCCTCGAGCCACGACGAATCGCCGCACGATTGGCTGCCACTCGGGTCGCACAAGAACTCGGAGAGCCGATCGGCAGACGTGTCGGATATACCGTACGGTATGACAACCGATGCTCGGCTGACACGCGCATCCAATTCCTCACCACCGGCGTGGCGCTCAAGATACTAAGCCAATCGCCGGCAATCGAGCACATCGGGACCATTGTTTTCGATGAAGTCCATGAGCGTCAGCTCGATATGGACCTCCTACTCGCATGGGCGAAGCATCTCCGTGCAACGATTCGACCAGACCTCAACCTGCTCGCGATGTCAGCGACGTTGGATACTAACGCAATGGCAACCTGGATGAACGCGAAACGAGTCCGCGCGAACGGTAAGGCCTATCCAGTAGAGGTCATATTTCGCCCCGCTTCCAGTGCACGAAGAGACGCGGTGTCATTAGGGGCAGCTGTCGCACAAGCCATCGAAAAACTACCGGAGAATGACGAAGGAGACGTATTGGTTTTTCTGCCAGGAATCCGGGCTATTGAACAAGCGCGGAGTCTACTGGAACCCGTGGTGAAAGGGCGCAACATACACTTGACTCCGTTATATGCTGGTCTGGGGCAAGAGGGAGTCAAAGCAGCACTGCGTGCGCGAACACAAAGACAAATTTTCCTTGCCACCAACATTGCAGAATCATCCGTGACACTGCCCAAGGTGCGCACGGTCATCGATAGTGGATTAGCACGCATACCACGAACCAATCCATGGACTGGATTACTCCACCTCGACATCGGCGACGTAGCGAAAGACTCCGTCATTCAACGCGCAGGCAGAGCTGGGCGTACCGCGCCTGGTACGTGTATCCGACTATTCAGTGAGGTCGAGTATCGACAACGACCTGACACACTGGAGCCAGAAATATGTCGGATGGATTTGGCCGCCTTGCGTCTCTTACTCGCTCGTTTAAAGGTTAATCCACCTGCACAGCTGCCTTGGTTGTGCCCGCCGAATCAGAAACATCTCGATGCCGCCTCCGAGCTACTACAGCGTCAATCTCTTCTTGCGGAAGATGGCCGGATTACGCACATGGGCCAGCTAGCCTCAACGCTGCCATGCCATCCGCGACTCGCCTGTATTCTGTTATTCTGCGCACATGCTGGATACCTAGACGTCGGTGCACGAATCGTTGCGCTCTTAGAGAGCGGAAATCCCGAAAAGCTGCCGCGCAAAGCTCACCCCCATAGCGACATCATCGGCCTGATGGAAGCAAATCGATTTCTTGAGCCCCACCAAAAACGCGTGGTCGATGACCTTAAGAGACGCATACCGCAGACGCCGGCGATAAAGCCGGATATGGGGCTGGAAGAGTGTATAGGAAGGGCCTTGTTGATGGCATTTCCCGACCGGTTGTGTCGGCGCCAGGGTGGACGTCGGTTAGCCCGCGTGGGTACTGGTATGGCGCAGCTGGATCCGAGTAGTTCCGTACAGGGAGGAGAATGGCTTATTGGTGTCGTCGCCAGACCGGGTACCCCCGCTCGAATCACACTCGCCAGTACGGTTGATCCGGATTGGCTTTGGGAGCAACCAGGCGCGGCCGAAGAACTTACGGAAGCAATCGAGGCAACATGGGATTCGACAGCCGAACGAGTGCGTGCCGAGCGCATCACGCGGTATCGGGGGTTGCCGCTCGATCGGGAGCAGATTCCAGCAAAGGGATTGGCCGAAACTCAAGCACTCCTCATCAGCAAAGTTCGAACTACCGGCCTCAGCCGCATCACCGATGTCGAAACGTTACGTCAGTACAGACGACGCCTCACACTGGCGAATAAAGTCGACAATACGCTTCCAACGCTAACTGATGACCGGCTATACGCCGCGTTGTCGGAAGTAAGTGCAAATGCTGTCGGGTTTCGAGACCTCGCGCAGGCTGATCTGCTCAGCTACCTTCGGCAGCAGCTGACTTGGTCACAAACAAAACGACTGGAGACTCTGGTACCGTTACGAATCGTGCTCCCCAATGGGCATGCTGCTAAAGTCGCTTATCCCAATGAGGGTGCGCCGAGAATCTCAGTCCGCGTTCAACATGTTCTCGGACTTACCGACGGGCCGCGCCTGGCCAATGGTCGTATACCCGTTCTGCTGGAGTTACTGGCCCCGAACCATCGACCCGTTCAGCTAACAGATGACTTATCAGGCTTTTGGGCAAGAACCTGGCCAAATGTCAGAAAAGAACTGCGGGGACGCTACCCAAAACACGCATGGCCTGAGGATCCCACGATAGCCCCAGAACCACGGCGCAGACGGTCCGACAGAGATAAGGGGTAGTACTCGCCATGCGGGATGTATACGCACTGTGTTGTCGGTCCCCGTGCGCATGCAGCGGGAAAAATCATAATGACCCTACAATGCGCTCTGTTTGACAGGGTTCTAGCCCGGTGCTACCGCTGCACACTACGCAAAAGATATCGATCCGCACAGTCCGCTAATCGGGTGTTGAGCGATGCCCATCTCGGATCGACACGGAGTAAAGGAGATGCAACCTTGCGTTTAGCGATGTCCGCTGGGCTCATAGCCTGCCTAATTATAACGATGCTACCTACCTCATTCGCCAGTGCCGAGGCAGGACCGACATCTAATGAGCGACCGCCTGCTACGCCTGAGAGCAGCAGTGCGGAGTCGGCAGCATCAGTCGCTGTCGAGGACGCTAAAACGACGACCGAAGATGAAGGCTTGGAACAGAGCGTAGACAGGTTCTTCGGGAAGGTGGTCGGTGCGGTGGCAACCGTCATACTTTTCGACCTCGCATTCTGGGACAACGGGAGCCCCGAAGAGCTTAACCTCCCATTTTTGGTCATTTGGTTAGTGATTGGTGCCACCTTCTTCACTTTACGAATGGGGTTTGTGAATTTCCGAATGTTTAGTCACGCGATCGATGTCGTTCGCGGAAAATATGACAACCCAGACGATGAAGGTGAGGTAACGCACTTTCAGGCACTCAGCTCAGCACTATCAGCCACCGTTGGCCTCGGAAATATCGCAGGTGTCGCAATTGCCGTTGGTACGGGAGGCCCCGGTGCAACATTTTGGATGATCATAGCCGGACTTCTGGGTATGGCGTCGAAGTTTACGGAATGTACGCTAGGGCAGATGTATCGGCAGACACGCCCCGATGGCCGCGTCATGGGCGGCGCAATGTACTACCTGAGCAATGGCCTCAAAGAGCAAGGTCTCGGTCGCCTAGGCAAAGTACTCGCCGTGATGTTTGCCATTTTATGTGTGTGCGGCAGTTTCGGCGGCGGGAACGCATTTCAGGTCAATCAGTCTCTCGGAGTGGTGGGAGAAAGCCTCCCATTTTTCAAGGACAACCGATGGGCATATGGTCTGCTCATGACTGTCTTGGTAGGGATTGTCATCATAGGTGGTATCCAGCGTATCGCGAGTACTGCAGAAAAGATCGTTCCCGCCATGTGCGGAATTTACGTCGCTGCCTGTCTCTACATCATTATTGCGAACGCCAGCCTCGTACCGGATGCCTTCGGTGCCATCATCGGTCAGGCATTTACTCCGAAAGCAGGATTTGGCGGCCTGCTTGGGGTGCTAGTCGTTGGTTTCAAACGAGCCGCATTTTCGAATGAAGCTGGCATCGGCTCAGCGGCAATTGCACACTCCGCCGCTAAAACAGAGTACCCGGTCCGCGAGGGTGTCGTGGCACTACTTGAGCCCTTCATCGATACGGTGGTTGTTTGCACGATGACTGCCTTGGTGATCGTCATTACTGGAGCATGGGACAACCCAGCATATGCTGACTTAGTGGCTAGCAATAAAGGAGCAACACTTACCGCCGCCGCAATGGGAGAGCAAATTAGCTGGTTCCCACAGTTGTTGGCCTTCGCCGCATTCTTATTTGCATACTCCACAATGATTTCATGGTCATACTATGGAGAGCGTTGCTGGTCTTGGCTCTTTGGTGACGGCGCCAGCCTCGCCTACAAGGTGTTATTTTTGGTCTTCACCTTCCTGGGCTCCCTCGTGACCGCAACCAATATACTCGATCTCAGTGACCTAATGATTCTCGGCATGGCTCTACCCAATATCTTGGGACTGTACCTCTTGAGCGGAAAAGTGAAGAAAGCGTTGGACGCATACACAGCAAAGCTGCGTAAGGGTGAAATGCGTACCTATTGAGTCTGACGCAGGTAAGTATATGCAACGTAGTCTATTTAGCTCGGAGCAGTTGTGAGCAGCAGCCGATACCGCAAAACCACAATGACGCTTGTGATTGGCCTCGCGGTCATTACCAGTATCGGCACTCTCGTAACCCCCGACTCGCAACGAGTGATGGCGTGGCATGCTGAGCAGGCAGCGAACGCAATTACCGGTGAAGATGGCTCTCCATTACGCTACCGAGCACTTCGTTTTGAAGGACCAGCGAATTGTCAAGCCGCTGTAGAACGCAAATGGCTACTCGATCCGAGTGCACCCGAGCGGCACGTCCAATGCCATAAGAACGAATCTACGCTCCAGCTTATCGTCGATAATGGTACCCCGATTGTGCGGGAACTGCCCAATGGATGGTCGCTGGCACCTCCGCTGTTAGCCATAATACTGGCCTTTGCGTTCCGAGCGGTCATCTTCGCTTTGCTCTCTGCTGTACTCCTAGCCGCATGTATGGCTACTCCCGATATCGCCGCTCTGCCGCAAACGACTTGGTCCATCCTAGAACCATCTGTGACATCGCCATTTAATCTCTCAATTTATGCGTTCACTGCTCTACTACTGGGCATGGTGGGAATTCAGCTTCGTTCGGGCGGACTCCATGCGGTCGTAGAACGGCTCGCGAAGCGGGCGAAAACCAGAGAATCAGCACAGGTGGCCACCGCGACTATGGGCGTTGCCGTCTTCTTCGATGACTATGCCAATTCAGTCGTTGTTGGAGCATCGGCTCGCCCACTGGCCGATCGTTTCCGTATTTCCCGTGAGAAACTGGCCTACATCGTGGACAGCACTGCAGCCCCTATTTCGGGAATCGCAGTGATATCGACTTGGGTTGGATACGAGGTCTCTCAATTCAATGCACAACTAAGTGCCCTCGAACCCGTCGCGAGTTCTGGATATGAAGTATTCTTCGCCATACTACCGTTCCGCTTCTATTGCATTGTTTCGGTGATGATGGTGTTTGTTATCGCTGCGACGGGCCGAGATTTCGGTCCAATGCTCCGAGCCGAACGCAGAGCACAGACAACTACGCCTGGCGAACAAACGGATGGCCCGGTGTCATCACTTCTCACCCTTTCCCCAGCAAAAGGCACCCCGCGTCGATGGCAGACCGGCGTAATTCCCGTACTCACAGTGCTTGCTTCTACACTCATCGCATATGGCTGGTTCTCCCATGACCAAATCACCGTAATTGCACCGTGGACATTGACCTACTGGCAAGATGCGTTTCGGATCGTGGGTGATATGATGGATGGTAACCTGGGGATGTACATTTTGGTTGGCGCGGCGGCGACCGGTGCCCTCGTAGCCACAATCCTATCACGCGCCTATGGCCAGCTGTCCCTACCGGAAGCCACTCGCTCCTTCAGCCATGCAGTTTGGACCATTGGTCCGACATTACTAGTGCTTGTCTTAGCCATTAGCATCCGCAGTGCTGTCGGCATCGTGCATGCAGACTGGTTTCTCGTCACCTTAGTTGCTCCGATGGACCCTAGTATTCTGCCACTCGCCGTGTTCTTTCTGGCAGCAGCTACGGCGTTTTGTACCGGTACATCGTGGGGCACCATGGGTATCCTGATGCCGGTCGCTATCCCACTGGTCGCGGATCAAGTGTCAGGGTTACCGGAAGCGAGTATTATTCTCGCTCTCAGCACTGCCGCTGTATTAGATGGTGCGATTTTTGGAGACCATTGCTCGCCAATCTCGGACACCACCGTAATGAGCTCAATGGCGACAGGTTGCGACCACATCGAACACGTTCGGACTCAACTTCCATATGCAACTGTAGCGATGTTTGCTGCCGCCCTTTTTGGCTATGCTCTGGTGGCATCGCAGCACACCTCAGCCGTTTGGTCTTGGCTGCTAGCAGGAGCCTTTGTCGTGATAATAACCAAGGCACTGGGATGGAGAGCAACTGTGCCAGTTGTGCCAGTCAATCCTGATGCTTGACCAGCAGTCAGTACGGCGCTAAGACGCCTCCAGTGACGACTACTGATACCCGAATCCGAGTATTCCTTTTCATTGCCGGCCTACTTTTAGGCGCCGAGGCGATGCAGCCTCGTACCGTGCTAAATACTCGACCTGCGATAGATGGTGAAACCCTCGATGCCGCGGTAAGGCGCAACGTGGCCAATATTCTTTTCGAACGTCGCGGGATCAAAGTCCAAACTCCTGAAACCGACGTATGCTGGGTCAATGCTCCTGAGGGCGGCTTAGAACTTGCCCACACCCTGACAGATCAAACATTTGTGGTGTTGGGCATCCCCCCCCACTCGGATGAAAACCGAGACCTTTATCGAGTCACTGCCCGGGTCACGCCGTTTGGTATGACTTTCGATGACAGCTGGATCGTAAATCTGACTCGAACAGTACAAGCGGATGACAGTCTACTTGTAAGCAACGGCAATCAGGTCGCCACGGTGGTGTTCTATTCAGGCGCACCTACCGCCATCGAAGTACGGGACTTCCTGGGCGAAGACCCCAACCGTGTGGGTACCGATACCTGGGGATTACTACGACGCATCGGTAACTGGGTGACTAACCTCGAGCAAACAGGGCAAATAGTCGGAATAGGACTGGACTATTACGCTTTGGATGGCTCAGCCGACGTGCGTGCGAGTGACCTTCGCTTATCCATTCAAAACGATCTGCTAACCCTCTGGTCTAATGCTCAAGAAAGCCCCCTCGTATCCATTGACCTAAACTCACACGCAACAGATGGGCGTATTCGAGTCGCCCACCTGCCGCCTGTTCGAAAGATGAAGTATGACTTTCTCAATTGGCTTGCCGACCGTGGACGCGGTTTCGCGAATCAAGGGATTGCACCAAATTGGGCAGGCAGCAGTATCGAAATGATGAAGGAGGTATACTTCAAGGCACAAGAGGTCAAAGCCGATATTGCTGAGGTGGCTCCAGTCGGTGAAGCTGTGCAGGTTGAAGCGCCTGAGGTGGTAGAGGAAGCAATCCGCAGGGCGAAGCTACAAGTTTCTGCATCGAACCTCCCCTGGCCTCCCCCACCTATCGAACCCTTGCTGGAAGACCGAATCCAAGGCGAAGGGATCTGGCAAGAAGTACCTGCAGACGTAGCCACGCGACAACCGAATGCACCTGTCCCTTTTTACACCACGTTTCTACGACCTGACCCAGACTATCGCCGCAAACGCGTCTGGATAGTGGTCTGGGATCCGGCGCAAGTCAGCCTCAAGATGCGAGCCGGCACCACGAACCCAGTGCCGCAAACTGGTCACCGGGGTGACGGACGAATCCCACGAGAGCAAGAGACTCTAAAACGCGTAGTAGCCGGTTTTAATGGCGGGTTTCAGACGTCACATATTTGGTATGGCATGATGGTAGACAGAAAGGTCTTGCTTCGCCCCCGAGAGTATGGAGCCACAGCCGGAAGCTGGGCTGACGGTCGCACTGCCTTCGGGACATGGCCACCCTCTGCGCCGATACCAAGCGAGCTGACCCACTACCGGCAAAATCTGCCGCCCCTAATAGAAGATGGCGTCTTCAATCCATACCGGCGCCGCACGTGGGGCTGGCATAAGAACGTTGCCGGGGCGGTACATGGCATGACCACCCGAAGCAGCCTTTGCTACACCTACGATGGCTTCGTAATGTACCTTTATTCAGAATTCCAAAATGAACACGGTCTAGCCAATACACTGTTCCATGTTGGCTGCAGGTATGCCATCCATCTCGACATGAATAAAGGCCACACGGGGTTTGAATTCTATAAGTATCTACCGGAGGGAGTGGCAGTACTTAACGACGAACATGCTGAGGTCGAAGGTCTCACGTTTCGCGGTACGTCATTACATCCAACCATCAGGCATATGAAAGCCCCTACGCGCTATCTCGGAGTTGATTATCGAGACTTCTTCTACCTTGAGCTTCGCGATGTGATGCCAGGTCCTGACTTACACGTTACAGCAGCTAACACACCGGCCACCGATGCGGATGGTAAATGGAGTACTATTGGGATACGGCACAACTCCGAGTTTCCACCTCGGATTACCTGGGCAGAAATCAATACGAGTACGATACCAGTGCCTCAGGCGATCCCTTTTACAGAGGGACCGACTATGCGCGACACGATGGACTCCAGAATCGATGTCTTTCAAGTGGATTTGGAATCGGTCGCAATCAGCCAGACGTCCGGTCCAATCCCTATGACAGAAGAGCTTATGCTTACTCTGCCTATTCCTGCGAACTTTACAGGGACACAACCTATCACGCTCGGAAGTCAGACCCTGAGTGGAATACCACTAGGAACAGGAAACGAAACCTCGACAAATGCAATAGTTATCGCTAGGGATGGCGACGCACGAGGATGGTTCCTCGTACTTAGAAACAGCACAACAGGCCGTGCTCGACAGCTACTCATCGAACGAGGAATCGACAACGCTATCGTCATGCCACTGAAGAGACACAGAGCTTCACTAACATACCAACAAACGTTGGAAAACAACGAAGAATTGGTCTGGATAGAGGCAGAAGTAGGCGCAATAGATGGGAATGTGCTAACGACGTTGACAGACGACGGAGCGAGGATCGTTCTCGCTAGAAAGCAACGTCCTGACCGTATTATTCGAATGTTCCCTGATATGCGACCAAAACCACGTAAGACACGAAAGCGATAATGGACGGAGGTAGACGGTTATGAAGCCCTCGTGGACGCTGACACGATTGATACGTGAATATCCCCAATGCCGACGAGTACTCGATGCATACGATCTGAAGGTTCGTGATGTCGGGTCACTCAGCATTGCTGCGTTAGCCGAAGAAATGGAAGAGGACCTCGACGACTTCATGGACGAACTCGATACGGCCATGAACAGCTACAGCGAGTATGATGCGCACTTCGCTGAAGCTGACGACGACCTCGATGCCGCCGATGAGGATGAATACGAAGACGAGGATGAAGAACAATTAGATGTAGATGAAGACGACGAGGATCCTGACCTCGATGATCCTGTTGAGCTCGTCAGCAACATCCTGGACGACGAAGAAGAGGAAGAGGAAGAGGAAGAGGAAGAGGAAGAGGAAGAAGAGGAGCTCTAGTGTAGAAAGGCTTTGACACGCGCTTCCTCTAAACGCGGTTGCGTCGATATCTATCGTTCCGAACGCATTCCTTTTCCTCCTCTACCGTCCTTATGCGCTGTTCCTTCCATCAAGACGCTATGAATTTCGATACGGCAGCGCCTCTGACCGAACGGGTATCAGCTCACACCGCGGAGACCTAAGTATGCCTCGCCATGTCTTATTTCTTAATTCGGCCATATTAGTCCTCATTAGTGCCTGCCAAGCTCCACCTAAAAAACAGGCGAAGGGTTTACCCCCACCCACCGAGACTGCAAAAAACTCGAAACATGTAGCCAACGCTGACCAACAGACTGATCCCGACGTTCTTAAAGCTCAATGGCAGGTTGCACCGAAAGGAATTGAGGATATGGCAGCATTCGTACGCTTACGTATGGCACAAGCTCAAAAACAACAACGCCAGCTCGTGGTATATGTCGGCGCAACATGGTGTGAGCCATGCAGACGTTTTCATGACGCGGTCGTCTCAGGAAAACTCGACGCAACATTTCCAAATGTTCGATTTTTAGAGTTCGACGCCGACATTCATGAGCAGCAAATCATCGCAGCGGGATACGCGTCCAAATATATACCACTCTTCTCCGTTCCTGAA
>PKDL01000419.1 GCA_002863065.1 Pseudomonadota bacterium | reverse complement strand
AGGATAACTTTGACTCCGACGTACAAGGAGATGCATGCGACCCCGATGATGACAACGATACTGTCCCCGATATTCAGGACAATTGCGCAACGGTCGTGAACCCTGACCAAGCGAACCAAGATGGGGATAATTTTGGGGACCTATGCGACGAAGATGACGATAACGACAACATCCCTGACGATATTGACAACTGTCCGTCAGTAGCGAATGAAGACCAACTCGACTCGGACAACGATACCGATGGAAACGCTTGCGATCTCGACGACGACAATGACGGCGACCCCGATCTAACGGATTGCCTACCTACCGACCCGAGCGCCTACAACGGCGCACAAGAGCTGTGCAACGGTAAAGACGACAACTGTGTCCTTGGGGTAGATGAAGCAGGCTCTGAGGGCTGTACCAGCTACTACATAGACAAAGACAATGACGGTTGGGGACTGGCCAATGATAGCGCATGCCTCTGCCCAGGCGGATCCGGACAGTATACTGCTACCCAGTCAGGAGATTGTGATGATGGCAATGTCCTAATCCATCCCGAAGCCCCCGAAATCTGCAATGGCACTGACGATAATTGTGACTTCCAAGCAGATCATGAAGATTCCGGAGGCTGCCTCCAATATTACTTCGACAAAGACGGCGACGGCTGGGGCGTCAACGACAAAAAATGTCTTTGCAAGCCAAGCGGTAAATACAAAGCGCCCTACCTTGGACAATACGACTGCAATGACAACCAAGCGAACGTCAACCCCGGAGTACAAGAGGTGTGTACGGGAGGCGATGAAGACTGTGATGGGCAAATAAACGAAGAAGGTGCCCAGAATTGCAAGACCTACTATCCGGATGCAGACGGCGATAGTTATGGAGCAAAGGTCACGGGTAAATGCTTATGCGCCAGCACCGCGACCTACAAAGTGCAAAATAATTCGGATTGCTATGACGGCAATAAGTTTGCGTACCCCGGTAATGGAAGCTGGTACACCAGCCATCGTGGAGATGGCAGCTTCGATTACGATTGCGACGGTGCTGAGACTCGACGCCATGCCCTCCCCGGTGGCAATTGCTCTACCTTTCTCGGTTTCTGCACCGCGACGCAGAAAGGGTTTGTAAACGGCGTACCGGCGTGTGCGAATAGTGGCCAATTTCTCGACGGGTGCAGCTCCGGCTTCTTCAGCTGCTCAGCGAAGTACAAAACCATCCAACAGGAATGCCATTGACACGAAACGGCCAGCTGCTCGCAAGAGTATTCTGCCTGTCCTGTGCCGTATGGCTAATGAGCTGTGGCGACTCTCCTATGTCGGCTGCCAGTCCAGGTTTACCCGACGCAATCGATACTCCCGGCAACGGTCCGCTGGCGCCAGATGCATTCACAAAAGACAGCGGTACTCCAGGTCCAGGTGCCAGCTCCGATACGGCGCAGACCGAGCGCACCGATACTTCGGAGTGGGAACGTACCGATACGTACGGCTCGGCGGTCGACGCAGGACCTCTCCCCGACCTGCCGGACACCGCAGCGCCATTACCGGACCCCTGCTTGGACCGTTCTGCAGGCGCATCCTGCGACGACGGAAACCCATGCACCAAAAACGACGCCTGTTCCACCATGGGGCTGTGTGAAGGGGAACCCTATAGCTGCTCCGATGGAAAAGGCTGCACCTACGACGAATGTGATGGTCTCGGCGGCTGCAGCTTTCCGTTGAAGGGAGACCGCTGCCTCATAGACGGAGCGTGTTACTACGACGGCGACGTGCCCTTCGATGCCCCCTGCCTCAGCTGTGTACCTCCCGTAACTCAGTTGGAATGGACAGCCGACGATACCCTGAGCTGCGATGACGGTAATTTCTGTACGGAAGCTGACTTCTGCTTCGGTGGCATCTGTGTTGCCGGGACGCTAAACGACTGTGATGACAATAACTGGTGTACTGACGACGGCTGCGACACGCTGGGAGGCTGCACCCACGCCTTCAATACTCGCCAGTGCTCCGACGGAGATGAATGTACACTACAGGACACCTGCACCAACGGCGTATGTGTACCCGGCGCTCTGATCGTACTGTGCGATGACCAAAACCCCTGCACCATCGATGTGTGCATCAACGGGGCCGGCTGCGTACATCAACCACAAACCTTCGCCTGCGATGATGGTGACGTCTGTACCGTGGGCGATACATGCATGGACGGGCAGTGCATATCTGGCTCCGAGCAAAACTGCTCAGATAATAATCCCTGCACCGACGATATCTGCCACCCCGAAGTGGGCTGTAAAACCGTCTTTAATACTGCGGAATGCAATGACGGAAATGCCTGTACGGAAGGAGATATCTGTGCGTTCGGGACGTGTCAGACGGGACCGCTCATCACACTGTGTAACGACGGGAATCCATGCACTATGGAGTCTTGCGATATCAGCAGCGGGGAATGTGTATACGCACCAGATAATAGCGGTGTCTGCACCGATGGAAATCCATGTACGGTGGGCGATTTTTGCGAAGCTGGCAGCTGCATTAGTGGTGGAGGAACCGTTGATTGTGACGACGGCAATCTCTGTACAGATGACCTGTGCGGCCCAAACGGCACCTGCATTTTCAATAACAATCTTCTCGTTTGCAGCGATGACGACCCGTGTACCAAAGGCGACCGCTGCCTGGATGGTGTCTGTACCCCTGGCACAACCCTATTGAATTGTTTCGATGGCAACCCGTGTACCGACGATGCATGTGTTCCCGGTAGCGGTTGTGAACACATCAATAACAATCTGCTATGCAATGATGGCAATGCCTGTACTACTGGCGATCAATGCCAAAACGGGCTGTGCATCCCAGGAAATAATCTAGCCGCCTGTAACGATAGTAATCCGTGCACAAACGACGCATGCATCTCAAACAAAGGCTGTGTCAATGTGCCGAATAATGCGATTTGCAGTGATGGCGACCCCTGCACGACCTCAGACCAGTGCTTTCAAGGCGAATGTGTAGGCGACGTCAGCCAGTGCGACGACAATAATGAATGCACGAAAGAGATCTGTATTGCGGGGGGCGGTTGCGCCTATGTGCCGATCAATTCCTTCGAATGTAAGCCGCAGATTGTCATCACCTATCCGCCGCGTGGCGCCATGCTACTTGGCCCAGGTGATGTCGTGGTCACCGGTACAGTAAGCGTGGGCGGCGCAGGACTGAAAGATTTCTTTATCAACGACATTGAAGTCCCCGTCCATCCGATAAGCGGTGCATTTAGTTTCGTGATGCAGCCTCAAGTAGGCGTCAACATCATTCGTGCCATCGCCAACTCTAATCTAGGGGGTGAAGATACGTCTATCCGCTCATATGCCTGGTCAACGGCCTATCAACCAGTAGGACAAGCGGTCGACGATGCCATCGGTATCTGGCTTTCGCAGCTGGTATTTGATGACAACAACACCAGCGACCTCGATGATATCGCAACCGTGCTATCGCTAATTCTGGAGTCACTGGATATCCAGTCGCAGATACCCAACCCACTCACTAAGACCAGTGTGTTTCAATGCACATTTACCGTAAAGGCCCAGCCGGTCCTCATTGGTAATCCTCAGGTCGATATCTGGACCAATAACCAGGTCATCAATCTCAAGATCACCTATCCCAATCTGTATATTGGTCTCGATGTCGATGCCAGTGGGTTTCTATGCCCTGGGGTCAGCGGTGATGTCACCGCGAGCGCGCTCGTGTTCAGTGGTCAGATGCAAGTTGGACAAACCCCGACCGGTGATCTGACCCTGGTATTGAACCAGGTAGACCTGGCTATCCAGAGTCTCAATATCGATATCAATGGCATTCTCGGCTTTCTGTTCAACTGGATAATCAACTTTGTCGAGGGACCAATCGCCAATCAAATCGAGGACCAAGTATCAAACCAACTCAACGGTATCCCAGAGATATTGGCCGAAGCATTGAGCGCTCTCGCGGTAACCGAAACGTTTGAGATCCCTGCTTTCATCGGGAATGGCCCACCGATGGAAGTGACACTCGACTCCACACTATCTGGGGCCGATTTCGATCAATTTGGTGGTTTCTTTGAAATGGCCGCAGGACTGACAGCCGGTGCGAAGGGAGTGCCATATGAGACGAAGGGATCACTGCTTCGGAATAGCTGCGCCACCGCAGAACCAGACTTCTTCGATTACCTCATGCAGTCCGAAATTGAAGTTGCGTTCAAAGACGATGCCATCAATCAGATGCTTCATGCCGTCTGGTATGCCGGCGCCCTTACCTTTCCTCTAGACGCCTCCTATCTGAGCGATGTGGACCTGAGCGAATACTCTGTGGACCTTATCGATGTGCAGATGAACATGCTGCTTCCGCCCATTGTAAGTTCGTGCAACTACCAAGACCAGCTGATGGTCGGCTTCGGTGACATGGAAGTGATAGCCGCACTTAATCTCTTCGGTAATCCACTTGTCATCACTGCGTATGCCAGTGCAGAAATCGCCGGAGAACTGAAGCTAGTCGATACGCCTGCTGGACCGGAGGTGGCAATCGGTCTAGACAACCTCGTCACCTTCGATATCGAAATAGACGATGTGGATGCAGGCTTTGAGGGTGCTCAGGGCGCGGTGGAGGAGCTCATCGGACAGTTCCTGGGACCAGAGCTATTCACCGGCCTAGGAAGCGAGCTTTTGGGGAATCTTCCCATTCCTTCTATTCCACTCGACGGCTTTTCGGGATCTATCCCATCGGGTACAGAACTCACGTTAGAGCTCGCAGCGCTGTATCGCCTCGGAGGGCGCACGGTCCTGGCGGGGTTCGCTAAATGAGTCGGTATGTTCTCACGGCGACCGCCATGTTGTGGTTCTCGGCTTGCGGAGATGACACGCTCTTTCCAACGGCCCCACCATCAGCACCAGACACAGTAAGCCTCAACGATATCCAAGTCCTATCGGACACGGCGAGGACCGATGACTCCCAATCCCCTCCGAGCGAGGATGCCCGGGCACCATCTGACATTCCTGAAGACATTGTCGATGCGGATAGCGCTGCGTCCGGTCAAGAAGATACAACCACGGATGACATACCTGATATTGGACCACCGATACCGCCTTGCGCGCCTGGTTACGGGTGCGATGATGAAAATCCGTGCACAGCCAATGACCAGTGTGATGAAACCGGTACCTGCGTTGGTATCCCCTTCGGCTGCAATGACGGGCGCGCCTGCACCACAGATATCTGCCTGGGCAACGGCGAATGTCGTTTCGATATCCAGGCGGATACCTGCCTGATCGGTAATATTTGTTACGCACCTGGAGACCAACACATCCAGAACGCATGCGTTGTCTGTGATCCCACGGTATCAAACACGGAGTGGGCACTTGCGCCCGACGAGACTCCATGTGCAGGCGACTCCCTATGCATTGAAACCGGCGCCTGCATCAACGGCCAATGTAATGGTGCCCTGGTTAGCTGCGACGATGGCAATGCATGCACCGATGATTCGTGTAACCCAGTAGACGGATGCATGTTCCTATCGAACTTTGATGCTTGTGATGATGGCGATGCATGCACGGTAGGTGATGCATGCTCTGCTGGGCAATGTGAGCCTGGCCAGGTGGCGATCAGTTGTGATGATAACGAACCGTGTACTCTGGACTTTTGCGGACCGGAAGGATGCGTCTACCCCCCGGTATCTGGTCCTTGTAGTGATGGCAATGCATGCACGGTAAATGATGAGTGTATCGAAGGCGAATGCGTGTCTGGCAGTACCAAGAACTGCGATGACGGCAATCTCTGCACCATCGACACCTGCGATATATATGTGGGTTGCACACCCGAGTTCGTAAGCAGCCCATGTTGCGTGGCGGGAACAAGCCTGTGCGACGACCAGGACCCATGTACGATCGATGCTTGCGATGAGATCCAGGGTACGTGTGTCTACGACCCGTCTAACGCCGCATGTGATGATGGGGACCCGTGTACCACGCTAGATGGCTGCAGTAACGGCTTATGCCTCGGGACACCAGTGGATTGTGATGATGGAAACCCTTGCACGGCATCCTCGTGCAACTCCGCGCTTGGCGGCTGTCAATATGCGCCATTACCCGGCAACTGTGACGATGATAATGCCTGTACTATGGACGACGTATGCATCGGTGGCACATGCACGGGTAGCCCGGTGGGTTGCAATGACAACAATCCCTGCACGACCGATGGATGCCACCCCGTCGATGGATGTGTGACAGACCTACAGTCAGGCCCCTGCGACGACTTCAATGCCTGCACTGCAAATACCGTATGTACTGAGGAAGGCTGCATCGGTGACCCCGTGCAGTGCGATGACAATAATCCGTGCACTAATGATGTGTGTAACCCCACGGCAGGGTGTCAGTACCAACCTATAGCGGCACCGTGCGATGATGGGCTCGATTGCAGTACGGGCGACACCTGTATTGCCGGTCAATGTACTGCCGATATCAGCGAATGCGGATGCATCCCGACGTATAGTGATTTGACGTCCAAACTAACATCTCTACTCATAGGCGAAGGCGGCAGCATAGGACAGGGACTCGATGTCGATGGTGATGCCTCGACCTGCGCCCCAGCAGGACAATGTTCGGATGGGGTCGACAACAGCATGTCAGTATTCGCTGCATTGGCGAATCCAGAGCTTGGCGATGGCTTTGAAGACGCTGGAGTCATCTTGCTTTTCAACCATGTGGACTTCTCCAATACAGGCCAACCCTACTTGCTCAATTTCTTTGCTGCTGACGACACCAGCAATACATGCGACGTTCAGACCGAGAATTGCCCGTATCTCCTAGATGCTGGCTCGGTCGATCCAGACACCTGTAAGCCATTGATTTCGTTTGACAACACCACGGTTGTCGGCACAGCTCTGACCGCTGGAGGGCTAGGGTATGACTTTCCTTTCAGCCTACCGGTAGAAGGCATCAACCTGTCCATTACGATGAATAACGCGCAGCTGAAAGCTGAGGTGACGTACGCTGACGGGAAAATTGCCACAATGGATGGTGTACTGGCAGGCGCCGTTGCGAAAGAAACAATCGAGGCGGCGATCGACCAAATCCCCGACTCCGAATTCCCACCCGAAATCCCAAAAGATACCGTCAAAGGATTGATAGGGCTGCTGGTCACCAACGATATCGATACGGATGGTGATGGGACCCCGGATGCAGCAAGTATTGGTCTTACGTTCACCGCCATACAGGGCACTATTATTGGAATAGATCTCTAGCTGACGCCAGACCTTCGCACACGGGTTCTGTCACGCACTCTCTTGTTCCTAGGCGCATCGCATAGAAGAGCAACGACAATGATTCGGAATTCCGGACGGAGGTGAGTGAGAATGGGTTCAGCGAAGACGCCAAGTACAGAAAGGGCGAAGACCTACGATAGACGGGACTTTCTCATACACACCAGCGTAAGTGCTCTGTGTACGGGATGCAGCGCCTTCACTTCACGGGCGCAGACCGATGCGCAGCTCACGCCTACCAAAGGCACGATTACGCTCGATACCGCCGCCGCCAGCTCATTGAAGGGTGTGGGGTCCATCTATCGGATCCAGGTGCCTGAAGGACCGCGGATTATCGTCATCCGCCAAGCGGCGGGCCTATTGGCATTTTCGGCTGCCTGCACGCACTGGGGGAGCGATGTAGCTCCAAATGGTAACGGTGAATTCGAGTGTCCTACGCATGGCTCCCGCTTTTCCTCTACCACAGGGGCCGTTCTTGAAGGTCCAGCCGACAGTCCTCTTGCCCGATATGCCGTGACGGAGTCCACAAATGGCACCGTAATCCGTATTTCATTGAACAAGACCGCGGGGTAAGACCAGTGAGTATTGGATCACATTAGCGAAACCAGCATCACAGAAGCTATTGACACCCACCGAGTACGTCAGATTTCAAATAAGAAAAGCAGTAACGGGTATTTCCCAGAAAGTCCGCTGGCTTTTCAGTGCAGGTCCAAATTTCATCCGTTGTTGGCCGGTAATACAAATCTTCAGGTAACGACGGATACGCATGGTCCTGTAAGGTTTGTCCAAGCACTCCGTGATAGAACGTGCCGAATGCAGGCGGCCATGTGAGCTTTGGTGCACTGCTCGATAGGAAATAGGTGCCATCGACAGACAATGCGCCTTGGATCTTTTCTTTTCCGGTAAAAAGCACCTGACTCGCCACAACCGCCCCATCCGTTTCCTGGAGATATCCCGTCTCAGGGTCTAACGGCCAGCGCATGAGGCGACCTACCTCTGAATCAGAGACGTACTCACCGGTCAGCAGACTTGGTGGCGATGTACTTCGATCCAACGACACATAGGAGAAACGCACACAGCAACCCTCATCACAGCGGTTATAGCGCTCGACCTCTGGTATGACATAGGCATATCCATAACCGGAATAACCACTAGAACCGTTCAGCCCAATCGCATTTTTGTTACCAGTCTGCACCGCAAGAATCCGCGACATATCAAAAACGCGCAGACCTTTGCTGGTATGTGCTACGTAGACCCGGTTTTTGTACCAAACGATGCCTCCGGCGTGGACCGACGAGGTGTTGGAAGCAAGCGGCTTTAGACCGGCAGCCGCAGACGTTGGCTCAGCCAACAGGAGATGGCGATATTTCACAGCCGACAAGGAGGTGTGCCGCACCAACGATACACGCACGCCCTTGTACTGGCTCGTCGACGAGTCCTCTTCCGCTTTATGGTACCAAGAGACCAACATGAGCTTTTGACCGTTATAGGTGCCTGAATCGTATGCATCGCTTGTCCCGGTTACCCCTTGCGGCCACCAGTAGTCCACCTCTTGATCACCAGTGTTCCAAGTGTATCCCGAGTGGAAGCAATCCAACCCATTGGATATCGAGCTTCCATTTCGATTTAAGTCGGTGAGAACAGTGGCCAGACTGGTTTCAGACACGGACCAGTGGTTCGCAATACTGTCGATAATATTGTGCATTTGAGGCTCGATACCCTGCCGCACCAACCGAAATACCCCTCCACTTGCCGTGGAGATTTTTCCTTGCTGAGGGCTGTCCCCACCATCACCACCACATTGCGCCGGGGCATCTGGACAGGTTCCAAGGGCGGGGGTTACACATCCCCCAGACGGTTCAATGCAGTACTCAGCGCCATTGCACGCATTGCCATCGGTACAAACGACTGGAGAACCGGCGATACAATTACCGGTCGTGGGAGAGCATGTCTCGATCCCATTGCAGGCAGAGCCGTCCGAACATTCCTTGGCGGTATTTAGGCATTCCCCTGTGCTCGCATCACAGGAATCCTCCGTGCAGAGCAAACTGTCATTGCAGTCCTTTGGAGTTGATATGCAACCTGACGGCTCAACACATGCATCGTTCGTACAAGATTCGCCATCGTCGCACTGAGGTGCTACCCCCGATATACACGCTCCGTCAAAGCAGGTTTCTACGCCGTTACATACCAGCCCATCATCACATTGCTTGGGAGTATGAATGCATAAGCCAGTGGACGCGTCACACGTGTCGATCGTGCACGCCGTTGTGTCATCGCAGTCCACACCCTCTGTCACACAACCCAACGATGGCTCACAGCTATCGGTAGTGCATTGGTCATTATCATCGCAGTCAACTGCGACGGATACACACCCATCGGGCTCAACACACGAGTTCAGAGTACACTGGTTCCCATCATCACAGGTCGGCGCGACGCCCGATACGCATGCCCCCGCATTACAAAGCTCTAATCCATTACAAGCAAGGCCATCAGAACAGTCGATAGCTGTGTACGTGCACTCACCAGTCTCGTCGGAGCAACTATCCACCGTACAGTCATCATCATCGTTGCACAGTAGTGGAGTATGTATGCACCCGACCGTTTCGGAGCACTCATCATCAGTACACGGGTCGCTATCATCGCATTCAATTGGCGTACCAGGTACGCAGGTATCCTCAACGCAGAGTTCCACGCCATTGCATTCGACTCCATCATCACAATCAGCCGGCGCACAGGGTGTATCGTTTGTGTCGGACGGCAACAAGGTGTCGTCTAGAGACTCGGAATCATCGCCAGGCACCACGCTGTCATCGGTGGCGACATCGGACCCATTCACGTCCAAGGTCACCGAGGTGTCCATCTGCTCGGGAGGAAGCACGGATACGCTATCAAGCACCGTGAGAACATCGACGAAACCGTCATCCAAGGCAGAGCCATCCACCGCATCGATGAGTGGTTCTTCTGTGCGCGTGTTATCGACTCCGCAGCCGGCCTGCACAACGCTTATGCTCAAGCCAATCCAAAATATACTCAGCCTGCTCATGTAGTACCGCTCACCATACGTCATGTATTCACATATACGAATGACACTTCTTATACGCCTCAAATGAGCTTACTGCATCCCTTAATTGAAACACTCGAAGAAGGGGTTAGCAGCGATAAAAAGCGCCAATCACCAGAAGGCTAACATCCCATCAAATAACTAGCAGTATGGTCGTAGTGCGCCAGTTGGGAGCATCCCTACGCGGTGAAGAGCATGACTCAGCCGTCACAAACGTATGCGCATGTCATAAAACGTATGCAAGCACTCGATCCGAAGAGTGGGTAGCGCCTGCCAATTATCCTCATCCACAAAGACATCCGTGCCGCCGCCTCGTGTTCTAAAACGTCACCCTTGGCTCTGGTGTCTGCAGGGATCACCAGTCGATGGCCCAGTCGGCCCCAAGTCCACGCCGGTATTGCAGAATACAGCCTAGCTCAACGGACGTCTCGTATGGCAATAACCCGACGAGCCTCTCGCTTTACCTGTCTTCATCACAGATTATGGATTGCAAAGGTGTGACAGGTCGGTCATCCGCGATACGCAGACTAAAAACCTGGCCTGATGGAGTAGAACACCCCGAATAGGCGGCGAAGTTACGCTTGGCGGGTGACTCGGTCGTCCGATGCCCCCGGCGGGTCAACCGGCAAAGAAACGACATTGGCCAATGGTACGACCGCCTCTCCGTAGGCGCTCATACCCATCTCCGCGAGGTCTAGACCGATAGCCTCCTCTTCTTCATCCACTCGCAGTCCGATGAGCTTGTCGATAACCTTCCACGCAAAGAAGGAT
Organism: Pseudomonadota bacterium; assembly: GCA_002863065.1. Taxonomy (GTDB): domain Bacteria; phylum Myxococcota_A; class UBA9042. The sequence continues at coordinate 8,178 of PKDL01000419.1, read as the reverse complement.
ACCGACAGGGTAAACAACCCAACGGTGGTCACCCCATAGAATTGCGAAATGAGCAGCCCCGGTCCGCCTTCAAAGAACAGGCCATTGCCGACATCAGCCGAGTAAATGGACTCCGCGAACAGCCCCACGGCAAGTGTTCCCCAGACACCACCGAAGAGGTGCACACTGATGGCTCCCACTGGGTCGTCAATACGGCGACGCTCCAGCAGAGCGGTCGCAGGTACGACTAGTATGCCTCCGATCAAGCCAATGCATACCGCCGAACTCAGAGACACAAAGGCGCACGGCGCGGTAATTGCCACTAACCCGGACAACGCTCCATTGATCATGTAGGTCAGGTCGAAGGATCGGCTAATCGTATAGCGCGTGGTGACTGCGCCCGCGATACCCGCCAGCGAAGCCAGCATCGTGGTCGTGGCGATGTGTGCGATCGCTGTCGCATCTGCGGCCATCGTCGAGCCGGCGTTAAATCCGAACCAGCCCAACCACAGGATGAATGCCCCCGCGGTCGCGAGCGCTAAGTTATGCGCAGCCAGGGGTTCTTTGTGATCGAATTTCCCTTTCCGAGGGCCTAGAAGCACGGCGCCAATCAGGGCAGCCCAGCCTCCAACCGTGTGGACTGCAGTAGAACCGGCGAAGTCGACGAAACCGAAGTCAGACAGCAGCCCACCTCCCCAGATCCAGTGACCAGCGGCGGGATAAATCACTGCGGTCAATACCAGTGCAAATGCGATGAAAGCCGGGAATTTGATTCTCTCTGCCACCGCTCCTGACACGATCGACGCCGCAGCCATAGCAAAACACACCTGGAAGAAGAACTTCGCCTCGAGAGGAACACCCGTCCAACTCAACGCAGAAAATACGCCAATGTAGGAATCACCCATTGCGGGGCTAGTATCTTCCCCAAGAAGGAAAAAACCATTCGTACCAATCCAGATACTGCCGTCTCCGAACATAAAACCGAAGCCAACCGCATAGAAGGCTAAACCAGCGCATGCGGCTACTGCGAAGTTTTTGGCCAGGATATTGACCGCGTTCTTCGCCCTGCAAAGCCCCGTTTCCAACAATCCGAATCCCGCATTCATGAAAAACACGAGAATGCCGCAGATGACTACCCAAAGTGTGTCAATCATTACCTGTACTTCCGGATCGACCGCCGCCCAAGCGACCTGCGGTAGTAGACATATGACCAAGCCAGCCCATAGTCCCCACCTACTACCCGTTCTTGTACTCGACATGCGTTGCTCCTTTCAGCACTTCCCAGAGATCGGTGCGATGTTGTCCGGCGTGCCAGAGCAATACAGGTGCCAACTACTGATTCTTCTCAACTTTCAATGATTCTTGACACTTCCCCCACTCAGGACCATACACCACTCGAAAAAAGACTACGTTTCCGTAGTTTTCTGCAAAATAACCACATTTGCGTAGCTTTTGGTTCAGCGAGTCCTGGTTGGGGGCAACATTCACAATACCCCCAACACTGGTACACCAAGCGCGCAACACAGCATGGCAGAATGTGCCAACCACGTAGAAAATGGCTGTCTTACGCACGTGGACATAGCTAACCCCACTCGGAACAGTCGTGCGTTATTGAGGCCAAGGGACTGACAATCGACACCTGCTCGAACTCAACGCGTGACAATACGGCTGCACTCGCGAGGATATTGCGGTGTTCCTGAGAGACCGGAGGTCGTGTAAAGACACTTTCAGGACAGTTTACTGAAGAATTTAGAGACTAAAGGTTGTAGAAATCGACTGAGCAGATTATCACGCGACGGATTTCCGCGCGGTGTGGAATAGGATTTCTCTGGGGACACTAGGCATGACAGTTAGCCAAAATATAGATACAGCACCGGTATTCGATGTGACTGACGAAAAAGCGGTCACTAAACTCCGCAATAAATTACTCGGCTGGTCTGAAACAAACCCGCGTAAGTTTGCACAAGCGGCGCGCGACTTTTTTACCGCCTGCGGTGTACCTACCATGGAGCCAGGAGCCGAAAATGCCATTACGGTAAAGAGCTTCATCAATGGCGTCCCCATGTATTCCGTCGCCAGTACCACCTTTACCGAATTCGATATCATTCATGGTAAAGCAAAGCGTGGCGCGCTTTTCTGGAATGAAATGCCCCTATCTGCCCGGCAAACATTTTTTGCTACGATGGCGGAAGAAGTCGGCCCGAAATACAAGGCAGCACTAGACCTGGCGATAACGCTGGAGGTCGGTAAAGCGGGTTCGGAATTTGCAAAGACTATCGCTTGGGATACATGGGCTGCATCGGCAGCAGTCAAGCGCTACCTGTCCGGAACCTTTGTCATGGATGACAAGGGATACAACTACTACCTGAATCGGGTGGACGAAATCGGCGACGATGTAAATCACATCTACTTCTATCAAAGCGACTCAGCCCGCGGACTAGGCATCTGCGGGAGCACCAACGGATTCAACTATCCGGCCGCGCTAGCCGTGCCGGACATTGTGGCCAGCCGAGTCGGAGGGAATGGCTTTATCGGCAAGGTGCCCTCGAAAGCGCCTTCGTTTCTGTTCTTACGCCGCATGGCAGAGCGCGAAGTGCTCAATCTCATGGCGGAGCGTTTCGAGTCCTATCCGTGGGCGGAGGAAGCCCGCGAGCGTGGTGTCGACTTCCGCGACGACCTCGTGCTTCGGCGGCTGAAGAACGGTTTCGGAATCATCTGTGGCCGTCAGGTCATTGAGACCTGGGCCAAAGAAAGCTCAACCTTGCGCATCGTCGGAAGCAAGTATGCAGGTAAAGTTTTCCGAAAGTACCGGCGCGAAGTCGACCCCAAGATGGAGCATACGATCCTTGAGCTCGCCGGAAATAATCCTGCGGTGATCATGCCGTCTGCAAAAAATCTGGACGGCGGTCTTGCGTCCATTGTAGCGGGGCTCTCGAAAGGCAATAAGAGTAACTCCGGTCAACGCTGCACGTCACCCCGCCGCTGGTTCGTCCATGCGGATGTTTACGATGAGGTACGTGCACTGGCAGTAGCCGAATACGAGAAGTCAGCCAATAATGACGATGGGGCCATCGATAACCCGCTCAATCTCAAAACGCAGATTGGCGCAATCGACAAAGGCGGCTACCACGCGGCGGTTGAGTATCTAAAGCATGCTGAAAACAACGGCGCGACCATCATCGGCGGCAACCGCATCTTCCAGAAGCGGTTTCCGAATGCTTTTTATATGACCCCAGCGCTGGTCATCTGGGAAGGGGTGCCTGCGGCCAGCAAGGAGGTCATGCACGAAGATGAAGTCTTTGCTCCAATCGCGAACCTAGTAAAAGTAGAGAGTCTCGACGAAGCTATCGAGATGACCAATAAAAGCGCTGAGAACCTATCCGGTGCATTTTATTGCGACAACAAACATATCGATGAGCTCGGGACGTTTCTTCGACGTACAGACTTAGGCTCAGTCATACATAACAGCCCCCCCAAAGACGTATCCCCAGAGGGTGTACATGCAGGCCGCCAGGACGGAGGCGTCGGGATTACGGGGAGCTTGAAAAGCCTGGACCAATACATGCGTCCCAAGCAAGAAAATGACATCCGTCTACTCGCGCAAGTACACAGCCGTGCGGATGCTAAAGCACTGGCCGAGGTTCTACTCAAAAGCGAGTAGGACCAAGTCTAGGAGCTACGGAATCGCCCCCGGCCAAGCCCGGCCAGCGCGCTCAGTAGAAGAAGCCAGGTCAGCTGGGTACTGTTGGCGCCTGGCGCGACCATGGTACACCCCGGTGTGCCGACTATCTGGATGCTACCCTCCTCGCCAGACATACCGTCAGACGTAAACTCCTCGGTATTGGCAGTCCCGTCTGTCGGTTCATCGGTCACCGCGTCTCGACGTTTGACATCACCTGCGTCTTCCCGATTGTCGTCTCGCGAGTCGTCATCTGGCCTAAGCTCTTCTTCGTCGGACGGAAGGGCTTCACCACCTTGCTCTGTCCCGGTAGAACCACTATCTGACTCTGGGGTTAGAACCATAATACCGATACCAAACGCCTCATCGACGACTGACATCCAACCACCGTCAGCGGTACGGGAGACGAACTCACTTGCAGACGACGATACCTCGTCCTCATTCGGAGGCTGAAAGGAATCGGTGCGCTGCCAAACCACGGCACCGTCCTTGTCCAATCGGGTCAAAAAGGCACGCCAGGTTTTTCTCGGATCCGCGTCGCACTCCTGACGAATTGCACTGCCTTCGGCCCACAAATCGCACCCTTCTATACCGGTGCCGCACCCTAGGAGCATACCGCCGTTTGGTGCGGTGGTAATCGACCAACACTCGTCGAAGATAAGCTTGGGATTACCGGGCCCAAGGCCCGCAAACTGGCCCACGCCTCCCGTAGGATCTCCGACCACTGCTTTCCACTGGAGTTCGCCATTTGGAGACACTTTGATAGCAAACCCATCGAGCGACTCATTCGTCCCACCATGCCCCGTAAAAGCGAAGCCAGACATGACCCCATTATCATCTAGAACCACCAAGTCCGTGGGCTCACCGGCGTCTGCGTACGCCTGCTGCCAGATAATCTCACCAGTGGCGGCTAATCGGATCAGGGTAGGATGCGCGTCCTCATGATGGGCCAATACAATCACCCCGTCACCAAGTTGGGGAAGTACTCGTACACCTTTTATGGTGGTGAAGCTCTCGAACGTCTTTGTCCATTTGGGGCCGGATGGCGCCTGGTCTCCAGTGAGTTGGGCTGAATCAAAGTACATCAGCTCCGCAACGCCGTCCGTCGGATTGCCATACGACTTGAAGCCTTCAAGCGCTTCGGGCGCAGCTCGTGTCAAACCGGCGACATACAATCCTCCATCCGCTGTCCGTTCCAGCACCTCGATCGCGCGCGCAGTACCCGGTACATCAGAAGCGAGCATGAGGTCCCATCGAAGCTTCCCGGTATATAGGTCGTGCTTCGCCAAATACCCGTTACCGGTACCACCCACATTGGACTTGAGTCCGGCGATAAATACCGCATCACCCAAAGGAGCGACGGAGTTGACGGCATCTCGTTGTCCATCGGAGCCAAATGTCACGGCCCATTGGTATGTCTTTTCCTGCTCTTGACCGAGGCGCTCAGTACCAGAAAACGACTCAGGCCCTACCTTCACTGCAAATCCCTGCCATTCCTGCCCCGCATCGATGCTCTTACCACCGACCACATATCCCCCGTCGGGCGTCGGATGCCCATGCACAGGATGAGGATCTTCACCACAACACTCACCTTCCATCCCGACGTAGAACATCGCTTTCGGCGCGGACTGGGCATTTGCACCCTGAATACACGCCAATAGCAATCCGGCGCCCACCAACCAGTAGACGGGCGAATACGTAATGGCTGAGTTCCTATGAGTGCGATAGCGTAGTGTCTTCCTCATCTTTTCCTCCGGCGCTAAGCGTAAGCCACACATGTCAATCGAGGCGCAAGCATACGCCGCAGACCCCATTGATAGTGACCACTACACCCAGCCCATCTGTCGCCCACTGCGCGAAAATAGAGGTTTTCACACGTTACTTTTGAAAAACGACCTCGCGACCGCCATGATGAGCCCTGTGAAGTTTCAAATGTTCAGCATCAGTGCCAGCGTACTCGCAGTCCTTCTTTTTCTGTCCTGTGGCAATCTCGTTGGCGAATCGGAATTGACTCCCCTGCATGTCTTGAGCGGCGAAACCAGCCTGCCAGAGGAAGGAACACGATATGTGGTGCTTGGTTGGGTCCCTACCCAACCCACGTCCGACGGACAATCTATCTGGCTAAAAGGACCACATGCCGCCATTGAGGCGGATGGCGAGTGGACTCTACCGCTATGGAATGTTCCACCTGCAGCTGCCCGATTCACCGGGGACAATCTACGAAACCTCCTGGGAGACGAATCACTAAGTAACGGCGAGCTGGCAATTGGTGTCTTGGCGCTGGTCGACGTGCTGGAAGACGGCGAAGACCTACCCAACAACTGGGCCGATATGTACAACGCACCCGAGATACGAGTACGCGCAGTATCTCGCATGACTCTTCTTGGATACGCCAACCGAATCCCCAGAGCCCTCCTTCCGCCCGGCTTCAGCTACGTTTCGACCAAGCAAGAACATCGGCTGGTGCCATCAGATACGCTCCGGTTTGAGTTCAATGACACTGATGTCGCCCCCTATACGCCGCTTCTTCGATGTGGATCCGTATGGGACTGGCCCAGTATCGAGCACTTGTACCCTGGACTAGAAGGTATCCTGCCGGAGCGCGGCACAGGAATTTGTCGCGGCTGCGACCGACGCGTGGAACTAGAGACATGCTCACGAATCGGCGATACTCTCTGCACCGAGTGTGAATTGATTATCCACCGACTCATCGACTACGCCGACCCTCCACCAGACTGGCCGTGTGGACTACAGGAAGGCGACGAATGCGATGACGACATGGCATTTTGCAGCGGCTCTGGGATATTCAGCTGTATCGACTCCCAATGGAGACTTCAGCCCAAACCCGAGACCTGTGAGCCATTCATCGCCTGCTGCGGTGAATTCTGCGAAGCTTGGCCGCTCGATCGAGAAGATTTCGACCCCTAGCGCTCCTCTCCAAAAAAACCGATTCATCGTTGACAGCTTTCCGGATAGCCCTGGTCTTAGCTATTGCAACCGCTCGTTGGGGCTGTTGAACGGGCTTGTTTGAGTTTGAACGGGAGGAGATGAAGAATGGCTGCAATTGCCGCACATTCGCATGGATTGTCATTGACGGTTAGAGTGAAGACTGTGTCGCAGAATAAACTCACCGAAGCCGAAGTGACGAGTATCTATCGCCAGTACGGTGCCCTCATGCTCCGACGCTGTAAATTGATACTACGTGACGAGGCATTAGCAGACGATGCACTGCAGAACGCATTCATCAAGCTGATCCGGCATGGGGCTGCCTTTAGAGAGGCTGACGCCAAAGTCAGATGGCTGTATCGGCTATGTGACCGAGTGTGCTTTGACGTGATCAAAAAACGGAAGTCGCATCAGGCGAAAGACGATCACGCCAAACATCTGCCATTGCCTCCACAGGCAGACCCCGTACGACTTCGAGAAGCGACGACCCTACTCAGTACCTTGGATGACAAAGAACAGCGACTCGCCGTAATGGCCTTCCTCGATGGGATGTCCCAAGGAGAGATCGGCGTTGCCCTTGGCTGGTCACGTCAGACCGTCAACAAAAAGCTCAGCGCGCTAAAAACGCGACTGCGGCAATCTCGGAGCGAAAATGAGTGATTGCCCGAATGGACTAGACCTCGATGAGTGGTCCATAGAACAACCTCCAGGTTCCCTGGCGGACCATATCGCTGGCTGTGAGAAATGCACCGCGTACATCCAGCGGCTCGCATCGGAGCGAGCGGCCTTTCTAACGCAAGAACCACCTGAAGCATTTGTGCATCGACCGGCGATCGCTGCCGAGCTCAACCGCCCGGAGGTGCAAAAGCGCCCATTTTGGACCCGGTTTACCTACGGTGCGTTAGCAAGTCTAGCCACGGCTGCCATCGCTTTGTTTGTCATGCTAGACCGTGGAAAACCAACACAAGAACGCTTGCCTCTCCCCGGGTCTACCGCTGATATTATACGCATGAAGGGGCAATTGGCCCTCTCCGTGGTTCTCAAGCGCGATGGCAAGCAAACCCGTTATCATGGAGCTATACAAGTGAGACCCCGTGATGAGATACGCGTGGAGCTCACCACGTCGCAAGAGACCAGCTTGACGGTCGGGATCCGCACCGATGACGGTGAGTGGATGCCGCTCCGAGAAGGGTTTCAATCGGCAGTCGGCACCGGCCCTGTGCATGATGACGCCATCGTATTTGATAACACACCCACACGAGGTTGGATTATTGCCGGCACCCCGGATGCAGTAGCGAGCGCGCTGACGGGAACCATTGAGGACAGCGACCAGCTAACGCGTGTACGAATCGAATGGATGAGCGAGTGAGGGCATTGCGCACCAGACAGTTAATCGTACGCAGTGTCCTCACTATGTGCTTCTTGTCATTGTATGCGGGTACAGCGTCTGCAACGGAACTCCGCATACTAGTTGCGGTCGGAGTGAGCGAAGGACTACCAAGCGAGACCGACCTGGAATACGCAGAAAACGATGCAGAGCGTATCGCCCATGTGATGACGCACTTCGGACGTTT
>PKDL01000045.1 GCA_002863065.1 Pseudomonadota bacterium | reverse complement strand
ATGGAAGGGCGTCTAAAAATATTTAGTGGGAGTAGCCATCGGCGGTTAGCTGAAGACATCTGCTACTACCTGGATGTACCTCTGGGGCGGAGTCGCCACGTGAAGTTCTCTAACCAAAACATGATGATTCAAATCATGGAGAATGTGCGTGAGTGCGACGTTTTTGTCATTCAGACCAGTTGCCCACCAGTGAGCGATGGCATTGTGGAGCTACTCATAATGATCGATGCGTTAAAACATGCATCGGCGGCTCGGATAACTGCCGTACTTCCATACTTTCCTTACGCGCGGTCTGATAAAAAAGATAAGCCGCGTATCAGTGTGACTGCTCGTTTGATGGCAGACCTACTGCACACCGCGGGTGCGAATCGTGTTCTGACATTGGACCTCCATTCACCTCAAATTCAGGGTTTCTTTAGATTTCCCGTGGACCAACTCAAGGCTGTCAAACTCATTAGTGACCATTTCCTGAAAAAAGACCTGACCAACACGGTCCTTGTTGCGGGAGATGCAGGACAAGCGAAAGAACTTGGGGACTACGCAAGTCGATTGAAATTGCCCATGGCGATCGTCGATAAACGCCGGTTTGGTGATGACGAAAAACCGAGGGCACTAAACGTTATTGGTGATGTCGACGGGAAGCATTGCCTCATTGTAGATGATGAGGTGGCGTCGGGTGGCACATTGATCGAAGCAGCGACATTCTTGAAAAAGCGAGGTGCTGCATCGGTAGAAGCGACCTGTGTGCATCCAGTGCTCTCGAGTAATGCGCCCGAGCGGATTAAGCAAAGCGATATTAGCAACTTACTTGTGACGGATTCCATTCCAGTGGAGGGTAAGATGTTCGATAAGCTGGAGGTTTTACCGGTGGCCCCTATGTTCGCGAAAGCGATACGTCGAATTCATGCGGGTGACTCGGTCAGTGGACTCTTTCGGGGATGAGCAGAATAGACCCGACGATCTATCTTGATCACGGAGCATCCACGCCGATAGACCCGGAAGCGTTTGAAGCGATGCGGCCGTATTTCTTCGAGCATTATGCGAATCCCAGCTCATCGCATCCCTCTGGTGCCAATGCACGTCGAGCCGTAGAGCGCGCGCGCCACAGCCTAGCATCCATATGGGACGTGAGTCCCCAAGAGATTATTTTCACTAGCGGCGGAACGGAGTCGGACGTACTCGGTATTCGCGGCCTAGCGCTGAGTGCTCCGCCCGAGCGTCGTGTTGTCTGGCTTTTTGCACTGGAGCATCCTGCGGTATCTGCTCAAAAAGAGTGGCTCGAGCAGCGTGGTTTTGACGTGCGAACCATACCCGCAAATTCTCAGGGAATTGCTGATATCGGAGTATGGAAGGAACGAGTGGGTCCCGACACAGCGCTCGTGGCGGTCATGCATGTCAATAACGAACTTGGTACGGTTCAACCGATCGAAGTGATCCGTTCCATTTTAGACGACAAAGCGCCTGGTGCTGGTCTCCACGTGGATGCAGTCCAAAGTTTCACTAAAACGCCCGTATTCCCCGATGCCATGGGGGCCACGACGCTGGCAATCGCTGCTCATAAATTTCATGGACCAAAGGGGGTAGGCGCTCTTTACGTCCGGAATGGAGCCCCATTGCTGCCGCTGGTGGTTGGCGGGGGGCATGAACGCGGTCTGCGCGCTGGTACCCTAAACGTTCCAGGCATCGTGGGTATGGTACGTGCCGCCGAGATTGCTATGTGCTCATTTGGAGAGACCATCGGACGTATTGAAGCACTGAGAGACCGCCTACATGCGGGGATTACAGCGGAATGTCCCACGGTAGAGCTCAACGGCGCCGTGTCTCCTCGTCAGTGCAATAACCTCAACTTACACGTGCCTGGCTGTGCGGGGTGGGCACTGTTGAGCGCACTGGAGGCTCGAGGTGTTATTGCGTCTGCGGGGTCAGCCTGTCAATCAAGTCACGGGGGGCCAAGCGCCGTTCTGCAAGCCATTGGACGACTGGATCCGCAGTCAGCCAACCTCCGACTAACGCTGTCACGTATGACGACCGAAGAGGAGGTCACCGCGGCAATTCCTCGCATAGTCAGTGCCATTCAGTCCGCGACGACGTGATCGATCATAGCGCTACCAGCCGGATGTAGGCGCTTCGTCTAGCGGTCGTATCGAGTAATCAAATCACGTACGCGGCGCGCTCCGCGCCTTGCATGCCGAAGTGGGTTTCCAGTGAGCAAGTCGCTTTTGTCGGTATCAAGCACTGAAGCTAGTAGGCCGGCAGTGTCGTCGTACATGAGGGCTGTAAACCCGATCATTTCAGGTCGACTGAACTTTGGTTCGTTGGGCAGAAAAAGGTCTACGCGCATCAACCATTGCACCATTGCTTCTAATTTTGCTCGGTTGGGGCGCAATCGCTGGAATACTTCGTCGGGAATGGGGGTGTCGAGCAGGGCATTCGCCAAGGCGAACGAGAGAAATGTGGCAGTCTTCACTTCCAGTGCTTCCACCATGTCACATACGGCAGACCAATCTGGTGCTTGGTAACGCGTAATCCGGTCAACATCGGTATGTAATCGGAGTCCTGGAGCGCGAACATAGGTATGTTTCGCGGTGTGTAATGCCACTTGAACCATATTGTCTACCGGTGATAGCAGTCGGACATCAGTACCCGGGATCGGGACAGAACGATCCACTAAGTCGTCGGCATCTGGTTCCTGGTCTTGTCGAATCCAGCGTCCTGCGACTGGGCGCCATTGAAGTTCAAACCAGACCTCTTCTCCGTCAACTACTGCTCTATACTCGGTTCCGCCATCTTCGAAACCTTCTTCGAAGGACGCATCGTGGGTGGTTGTTCTGGTCGCTAGAGGATAGCCCAGGGAGAGCATGACGTCGTGCGCCACATGAAAGTCACCGCGCTTGACCACCACATCCAGATCACCCATCGGACAACAAGCTGCACATGGGTACAAGCCACGGGCGATGCCGGCATTCTTGAGTGCCAACATCCGTACGCCGACCTCTGCCATCGCCGCGGCGATACGGTCAAATTCAGATAGCAACGTCCGCATGCGCTGCGCGTTCTGTTCATGGGCAGCATGCCACTCTGCTGCCATTGGGATATCCTCGCCAAAGACATCGAATAGAGCGTGGGCGACGATCGGTGTGACTCGGTTTGCCTGAGCGAATGGAAGCCATCGTGGGATGATATCGACGCCAGCAGCTCGAATGGACTCGTACTTTTGATCTCGCTGGTGGCATGACATTGCCGCCAAGGTCAGTTCGCGTAGTTGCCGCTGGCTTGTACCTCGTAACAATCGTTCTCGGCTTAGAGGATTCATGGCGTCGTATGTTCCTTTGTCTCTAGAAACACGGCCTCATCCCATCTCAACATGGTCACGCCGCTGCGAAAAGCGGGGGCTGAAATAGTAGCGGCCTTACCCAGAGCTTCTTGAAGGAGCCACTTCGGAAAGTCTGCCCCGGCATGATGTGACAACGGCGCCCCCCCACCAAAACGGGCATTCAGCTCAATCCAGCGTGGGATATTGTCGTCCCCGACCATGCATTGGAAGTTGATAACGCCTCGCGGGCTGTCGAGTTCACGAGCGGCATGCATCGCTTGTTCAATGAGGGTTGGTAGCATTTCAGTGCGTCCCTTCTCTACTTCTCCGTGGCGTACCCGTAGGCGGCGTCGAGGAACTGCGCATCGTACTTGGCCAGTGAGGCCGCAATACACATCCACGGTGTATTCGCGCCCAGGGGCCCATTCCATCAGTAGCGGATCCTGTGTCCTCGGCCACCAATACGTTAGATCTTCCACATCCTTGATAATACGGCTTCCGATAGAAGAGGACCCGTTATTAGGTTTTATGAAGACGGGAAAAGGATGTTTACCCGCATGAACATCCTCCATGGTTAGTAATCTGGGAGTATGTAGTCCAATTCGTTGAAAAAACTGCTCAGTCACTCGCTTATCGTTTGAGATCGCCATCGCCCCGGGGCCGCTGAGGACGAGCTGGGTCCCTATGGTCTGAAAACGCGCCCGTTCATGGCTCAGGATCGGCAGTTCTGGGTCGATCAGTGGAAATACGAGTCGGATATTATGCCGTTTGCACACATCGAAAAGCCAGTCTGTATACCCTGTCTCCGTAACGCGGGGAGCTGTCTCAGCGATATCCGCCATTCGGTATGCTACGGATTCTGACGTCATGTCCGTCACGAGGATTTGGAGGGGTAGTCCGAGTTCCCGCCCTGCACGTCGAAAGTCTCGTAGCAGGGCACCACGGCGTCCTGCACTTGAGAGTAGGATGTTCAAACTCGGTTTCTCCAACTGGTCAATCGGTTCTGCATGGACGGCGCAGTGTTACAGGGCCCAGAATAACTATCGGTGGTACCGTCTACGACCTTGACTACTTCCGCAGGGAAGAGTCACTTCACATATTCCAATACGCTCATCCATGTCAGTATCCGGCATCTTGGCGCTAATGCAACGTATGGAGGGATCATGCCAGGTCAAATTCGCGGTGTGGTATTCGATATGGACGATACACTGTACCTAGAGCGCGACTACGTTCGCAGCGGATTCCATGCTGTCTCCGAGCAGTTGCCTGACTCAGGTAGGGCATTTTCACGGTTGTGGGAATGGTTTGAGACAGGCGTTCGCGGCGATACATTTGACCGGCTTCTCAAGGCAGAGCCACAGTGGGCAACCCGAGTGACTACAGCTGCGCTGGTGGATGTATATCGTTCGCATCGACCACAAATTGAGTTGCTGTCACCGGCGGCCAAGCTACTGGCAGAACTCCAAGCAGTCGGCATTTCCACTGGGGTTTTGACCGACGGACCGGAACGCGCCCAGCGCGCCAAAGTGGACGCACTGGGACTGAAGCATCATGTTGATATGGTGCTAATGACGGATACCCTCGGTCGAGAACACTGGAAACCCTCTGAAGCCGGATTCATATGGATGGAAGAGCAGCTCGGGCTATCCGCGCAGCAGCTTGTTTATATTGGCGATAATCCAGTGAAAGACTTCATTGCGCCGAAGCGCCGAGGCTGGGCCACTGTGCGACTGCGGCTACGGGGCCAGCTTCGGTTTAACCTAGAGTCCACGACTGTTGGGTCCGCTGCTGAACACGAAGTGTTGAGTTGGGAGGAATTGAGTACCTGGGTGTGGCGGTGGCTGCGCTGCGAAACGAATTAACGGTTCTAGTTGTAGCCGCGTTCGGCGGCTACCAAGCGATTACGCCACAGCGCCGTAACTCGGTCGCTATTTTTTCCCGAAGATCGACAGCGCCGGCCTTAGTAAGGTGTATTCCATCACCTTTTCTGTATCGAACCTCACGCCAATGGTGATGTCTTGCTGCGGGATCACTTCCGCGCCGTAAATAACGACCGTCAATGCCGCTACTCGGAGTCCAAGTATCGACCCAAGTGGCAAAGTATAGGTCGCCAACGGCGGCTCTTTGGCACGCGATAACACGCTGCATTTTTTCAACCGCCTTTTGGGAGCGCCGATTCGTTGGAGATAACAAGAAGACGCGTGCGCCGTGGCCACCTAAGATTCGGACTAGGGTGCGTATCCTCCGTGTGTATTCGGCTTTCCATGCCGCTTCATGCTTCCACTTGATACGCGTCCCCCCTGAACCGGGAAACGGCTCCAGCCGTTGCCCGTCATTTCCACCGAACATAATAAGCACGACGTCAGGTCGATACCGGTCTACCAGCTCAGCTCCGGTAGTAAGCCAATCGAAGAAATCCGGCCGTGCCATACCACTCGTAGGTTTTCCTCGGCGCTTTACCTGATAACCCGCGGCACTAAAGTCGCTTTCTAGCTCTTTTCCGAAGGATTCGTAGATGTTCGAGTCTCCTAGGATGAGCATACGAAGTGGCTCATAATCAAGCGCTGGGCATGCGGGGCTGCCGAGAACTGCGAGTGCAATAATTAGCTTGCAAATGGGGCGTAAGGCAGTGGTGTTGGGTTTGGTAGGAGTCATGGCACCTTTAGTTATCCACAGCCTTTGATCTTGACACATTCCAACGAAATGATGAAGCGCTACCCAACGGGTCGACATAATTTGTACGGCGAGTATCCGAGCGGGGTGGGTTCATGGACTGTCTTCGGTACCCTCGGTATCATGACCGCCGTGTCCGATAGAGTGTCAGAACGTATCCACTTTGCTCGCGAGGTTGCTCGCGATGCTGGCGAGGTCCTGCGCACATGGTCCGATAGGCTGCTCACGGTGTCGACGAAACGGGGGGCTGTGGACCTCGTAACCGAAGCGGATAGAGCGAGTGAAGAGCAGATCATCACTCGAATCTGTAATCGATTTCCCGAGGACGGTGTGCTGGGTGAGGAAGGCAGTAGCCGTACGTCGAGAAGTGGGTATTTATGGGTGGTCGACCCGCTAGATGGAACCACAAATTTTGTGCATCACCTTCCACACTACATGGTCTCTATTGGCTTATCATTCGAACACGCACGCGTTGGTGCCGCATGTTATGGGCCTGCTCTTGATGAGGAATTTTATGCAGTTTCCGGGAAAGGAGCCTTCCAAGACGGCAACCGAATTCGCGTGAGTTCCACGGCGACCCTGCAGGACGCGCTACTCGCTACGGGCTTCCCATATAATCGGGCAGATGTCATCGATGAGCTTATGCCACTGGTACGGCGCTGCTTACTCACCGCACGAGGCCTCCGTCGCTGTGGCTCGGCAGCATACGACCTCTGTAACGTCGCTCGTGGGCATCTCGACGGCTTTTTTGAAACAGGCCTCAAACCTTGGGATACGGCAGCTGGAGCTCTTTTAGTGACTGAGGCTGGAGGCATGTTGAGCGATTTCGATGGAAAGGAGTACAATGACTTTGGGGGATTCGGGCAGACAACGGGTAGGCCCTCCATTGTCGCTGCAAATGCCCATTTACATTTACCGATACTCCATCAAATCGTTGGTGATGCATGATGCGAGTCTGGCTTTCTAAAAACGCTCTTCTCCTGTTGCTGATTGTTATCGGCTTGATGAGCTGTGCCTCCAAACCTGAGCTGTTGGCATGGACGGACGCAGTATTAGTAGCCGAGAGAAAGCTTCAAAACGGTGACTTTAGCGCGGCGCTTGTAGATTTCGAATCCCTCGAGCAATCTGCATTATTTCGCTCCGACGCCGTAGAAATGTCGATGCGGCAGGCCGAGGTACATCGACGCGCAGGAGAGTTTCACACGGCAGAACGGGTGCTTGATTCGCTTGAAAAGAGCAAAAGGTGGGTTGACCGAGAGCAACTCGCAAAAATCGTGTACCTACGAGGTAGGATCCTTCATGACAGTGGTCTAACGGAGCAGGCGCAGAAGTACTTGATGAGGGTGGTCAATAGCTTTCCGAAAACGGCATATGGTTGGAGAGCATGGGTTTTTTTGAAGCCACAGTTAGAAAAACAGCTGACGGAGGATGAATTCCTCGCGCTCTGCCGAAAGATGTTCCGGCGCCATCGGGATAGTCCAATCGCAGATAATTTTATGTACGAAGCCGCCCACCGTTACTTTCAAAAGAATACGAAAGGCGGCAACCAGCGCGCACTCGAGCTGTATCAACTGTTTCTCGATACTTGGATTATGGAAACCAGTGGTTTTTGGGATGATGTCGTTTGGGAGCTCTCACTCTTATATCACCGCATGCATCGGTATAAGGAGGAGGAGGACGCATTGCAGCGTTTGCTAGCGACGCGTGAACCTGGATGGCCCAGTTCGAGTGACCTAAAGACCTATAAGTATGCGTACATGCGTATTGCTAAGCTTCATATGTTCGAGTTTAACTCACCCAAACAGGCCGCTAAGCTTTTTCACGCATATGAAGACGAATACCCCACCTCGATCTTTCGGGACGATATGATCTGGTGGGAAGGCCATGCATGGCTCCGCGCGGGGGATACGTCAAAGGCGAAGGCTGCTTGGGCCCGTTTAGCGAAGGCATATCCTGAATCAAAGTACTTACGTCGTATACGCAGTAATTATCCTGCGCCGACAGCGGAAACACCCATCCCATGATTGTTGCGAAAGGCGTTGGTAAGTCGTTCGGTGGTGAGCGGATACTATCGGGTGTTGATCTGACCTTTCACGAGGGTGAAGTGGTCGGGATTGTAGGTCCGGGTGGAGTTGGGAAATCGTTGCTCATGAAAATATTGTGCGGCTTGGTGGAACCCGACGAGGGTGAAGTCACAGTTTTTGGTCGTTCATGGGCGGATTTGTCAGTGACAGAGCGCGCCAAGCTTCGCGAACGCTTTGGGATGTTGTTTCAGAACTACGCGCTCTTTGACTTCATGACAGTCGGCGAGAATGTCGCATTTCCTTTGGTACAGCGCGGTGACATGTCCGCACAAGACGTACAAGAAAGGGTAGTCGAACGTCTGACTCAAGTTGAACTGTCTGGTGTAAACCATCTGTACTCTCGCGAGTTGTCTGGTGGTATGAAGAAGCGCGTAGCTCTTGCTCGAGCCACCATCGGGGAAGCTCCTATCATTATTTATGACGACCCTACCGCTGGGCTGGACCCAGTGACCTCTTCGAAGATTTTTAACCTCATCAGTGACCTGCAGCGACCGGATTCTCTCAGTCTCATTACGAGTCATGATATTGAGCGCATGATGCCCGTCTGCCAAAGATACATCATGTTGTATCAAGGGGGAGTCTACTTTCGCGGCACCGCTCAGGAGGCAAAACAAAGCCAAGATCCGGTGCTTCGAGTCTTTTTCGGGGGAGATGCAGTAGACGTGGGACGGCGAACGATGGCGGGTGCGGAGGGAATCTCATGACACAAATGCTGACTGTCATGGGTGCACGCATCATTGAAATTCTCCAACTCATCGGTGGCATTGCACTCTTTTTTCTCCGGACGCTTCGGGCATTAGTGCCGCCAAAGTATGACGCCCGCGAGACATGGCGCGCTTTCTATAAGGTAGGGGTTCAGTCCTATACCATCGTCATACTGACTGCGATGTTTACTGGCGCGATCATGGTGATACAGGCCGGTGGTACCATTCAGGCATCAAGGGCGACTAGTTTCGTCGGGTGGGCAGCAGGATTCACCGTATTGTCTGAAATTGGCCCTGTACTCATTGGATTGATGTTTAGTGGTCGGGTTGGAGCAAACAACACCGCTGAGCTTGGAACGATGGTGGTCACAGAACAAGTTGATGCCTTACGTACGTTGGCCATCGATCCAATGAACTATCTCGCAGTACCACGCTTCATCGCGATGATTGTGATGCTGTTTCTGCTGGTAGCCTTAGGTGACCTTTTCGCCTTACTGGGAGGGGCGATTACATCTCATGTCATGCTTGATATATCGTACAGTGTGTTCGTATCGCAGGTTATCGATGCGCAGCTGCTGGATGAATACATTCTAGGGCTTATCAAAGGCTCACTATTTGGGATGTCTATTGCGATCGTGAGCTGCTACTTCGGGTTCACGGTACGTGGTGGTGCACCTGGAGTGGGTCGGGCGGTCAATAATTCCGTTGTCGCATCTGCGATTGGAATATTGGCCATCGACTTGCTGGTGGGGATCATACACCATGCCGTCCGCTAGTCTTGCGAGTCACATCCGCAGCGAATGCGCTGGGGCACTGCTTTACTCAACGACAGGCAGCGTACTTCAGCATCCTAATGCGTGGGCTTGCTCTTGAGTAGACAGCACCAGCGAAGCGCATTGTTGCGGGCATTTGCGCTGCTGAGCCAGACTTTCTTATGGCTGGGTCGGGGATCTTTGCGACGGCGTCGGCAGCAGTTCATTGAACAGTTATTCGAGATGGGCAATCGCAGTGTTCTTTTCATTACTGTGACGCTTGGCACCCTAGGTATGATTAGCGTGTTCCAGGTCCTCATCCAGGTCGACCGGATTCTGCCCGAGTACTCGGTCGTGGGTCCCGCGTTTTTGCTTACGATGGTCCGGGAGTTCGCACCGACAATTGCCGGTCTAATGATCGCGACTCGTGTGGGTAGTGGTATCGCCGCGGAAATCGGTTCGATGGTAGTGACGGAACAGGTCGATGCGCTCCGTATGTGCAACGCAGAGCCAGTGGATTATCTGGTCGCTCCACGCTTCGCTGCATGTTTGATCCAAACTGTCCTTCTCACGATGTACGGTGGCGTCGTGAGTGTGGTTGCCGGCGGCTTGGTCGCAAATCTCGTGTGGGGTATCCCCTACGAGGTGTTTTTTCGGGTCGACAACATTACCTACAGTGATTTTTTGGCAGGTTTCCTGAAATGCGTGGCGTACGGTATCGCAATACCCATTGCAGCAGCGCAGGCAGGCCTGGAAACCGAAGGTGGATCCGAGGGTGTCGGGACTGCGACCACGCGTGCGGTGGTAAATGCTAGCTTTTGCGTGGTGGTGCTCGACTTCATACTGTCAGGATTTGCCTTTTTCTTTTTATTCGATTGATGGAATGTAACGCGCCGTGATCAGCTTCGAAAACATCCATAAATCCTTCGGTTCACGCGGGGTGTTGCAAGGCGTATCGTTGTCTGTTCCAACTGGCGCCATACGGTTCATTATCGGAGCCAGCGGCGCGGGTAAGTCAGTGCTCGTCAAGCACCTTATTGGACTAATTCGCCCAGATCAGGGGAGGATTAGTCTCGATGGTGAAGACATAACTCACCTCACGGAAAAGGGGTTTTATACCGTTCGGATGAAGTGCGCCATGGTCTTTCAGCACTCCACACTTTTTGATTCCATGTCGCTCATTGATAACGTGAAACTTCCATTACGTAAGCATAAGAATTTGACGAGCTCAGAAGCGGAAAATGAAGCGATGTATCGGCTTGAGCAGGTGCAGATGGCCAAGGATGCACGTCGTTATCCTGCCGACATCGGCGATGGATTACGCAAGCGGGTCGCGATAGCACGTGCGTTGACGCTGGACCCGAAATACGTGGTCTTCGACGAGCCGACGACAGGGCTGGATCCGCTAGCTGCTGTTAACGTAGACCAATTGATTCGTGAGCTCTCAGACGAATTCAACGTTACGAGTATCGTGGTAAGTCACGATTTACGGAGTATCTTCACAGTGGCAGACCAGATTGCCATGTTGTACAACGGTCAGGTGCTTCTAGACGGTACACCTGATGACTTTAGGCAGTCGGATGATTCAGTTATCCGACAATTTATTGAAGGTAGGGCCACAGGACCGATGGAATTTCCGAAGGCGAGCCGCGGGTGAGTGGTAATTACGAGCGTATGGAGTTGAAGGTAGGCGCCCTCGTACTGGTGTGCTCGCTTCTCTTGATCGCTTTTCTCGTTTTACTCGGGAAGTTTCGTCCGGGCCAAGAAGCCATGGTGGTGGTAGATTTTGAGACGAGTGGCGGCCTGCGAATAGGCGCTCCTGTGAAGCTGGCTGGGATTGATGCGGGTCGCGTTGAGCTGGTTGATTTCATGGGTGGAGCCGCCGACGAAGACACGCAACGTCGGGTCTATGTACGTGTGACGGTCAGCATGAAACCAGAACTTCGGGCTTCACTCCGAGAAGATGCGCGTTTCTACATTACGACAGAAGGATTGCTCGGTGAGCAATACGTGGAGATTGATCCGGGACGCGCTGACGAGGTGCTCAGCAACAAACCAGTGGAAGGTATCTCTCCCATGCGGCTTGAGATTCTTACGGCGAATATGAATCGGATCGCTACCTTAGCGGCGCGCATGCTGGAGGATAACGAAGAGGACATTCGGGATACGATTAGAGACTTACGTTCTACTGCAGCTTCTGCGAAGAGTGCGCTTGACGATGCCAAGGCACTATTGACCGACGTACGACAGGCAGTGGCGCGATTAGAGACCAAAGCCGGCACATTGATGGATACCGCGGTGAGGACACTGAATGAATACACTCCAGGCAAGGGAGAGACTGGAGATAACATTAAGAAAACAACCGCTAGTGCTGCCAATCTCGTGACTTCGGCCGAACGAGTGTTTGCTGATGGGAAACTGGTAAAGGACGTCATTAGCGATGCACGGTCCGCCCTTCGTAAGGCAGGGGGATTAGCCGACCACATTGGCGTTGAAGTTACTAAGGTTCGTAAGAAAGCGGACGCCACACTTGGAAGTGTGGATGTCGTCATAGCTGAAGCGAAGGTGCCGGCGATATCCGCGTTGCAAAAACTAGACGCATTGATGTCGAGCGGTAAAGCGATTGGCGGGGATATAAAGGCATTGTTGGAAAGCATCCGAAAGGGTGAGGGCACGGTAGGTGCAGTCTTGGCAGACCGTGAACTTTTCGACGACGTACGGGAGCTGATGAAAGATATCCGTCGGCATCCCTGGAAGGTCCTCTGGAAAGAATAGCGTCGCTTTTTCTGGACTGTACGACGCCTGTGCTACGCCGCGTTTCGGATGTATCCGGACGTCTTCTTTAGCAGCCTGAATGCCGCTCCAGGTAGTTCTTGTGGCTTGACGACTCCGGTCGCCATTCCTGTCATGGCGAAACCACACACAGTGACATACTCCCGGATCAGGGTAGGGAGCGATGACTCTCGGCATGCCAACAATGACAGCGAGGTTTCGCGTCCCCTCATGCTACGGTCCCAGTATCGAAACAATCCGTGGCGAACTAACCGGAATTCTGGTCCTTCACCGCAAAGGGCGTCGACCAGCGCGGGGCCTAACGCGCTCCGCGTGAACATTGGCTGACGCCGGGATGTTTCGTACTTTGCGAAGGCTTCCTCGACCGAGGTTGTCGGGCTGCTAAAAGCATTTGCTAGCCGTGCGGCATCGCTTATGCAAAACGACATACCGCTTGCTATTAGCGGGTGCACACAACCACCGGCATCACCGACGACCGCCAGTTTCTCTGCCGTGACGCGACTGGGGTGTAGACCGCAGAAGCGGGCCGTGGTGCGGGGCTGTTCGGCAATACCTCGCTCGACATCACTACGAAATGGTTCAGGCAGTGCGGCAAGCAGACTTCGGGGTACCTCCAGAGGAGCATCCAAGGGGACTTCAAACATGACTCGCGTCTCTGTTCGAGATACCTGATAGGCAAGCACTGGAGAATGCGAGCCAACAAAGACGTGGCCGTATCCAGGGTAGGGCAGTCGGGCATTTGGTATTTTCCACCCCAACATACGGAAGGTCGTGTGTTCGCGTATTCCAATGTCTGCCTGCGACCGAAGTTTAGACTTACGGCCTTCCGCGGATACGACGAACCGTGTGCTGATCGTACGAGCCTCCGATTCGGACTTTCTTTGAATACGGACGTCGTTACCACCTTCGGTCTGCTCGACAGCGAGGACGCGAGCGTCATCCCATACGGTAATACCGGGCGTTCGTTTCGCGCCGGTAAGTAAGGCGTGCGTGATGCTGGCGTGTTCGAGCGCGATACCTGTGGACCGCTCACCACGAATCTCACTGTAGCTGAGCATCGTGGGTTTTTCTCTCTCCGGGGTGAATATTGCGAAGCCATATGCTGGCATGGCCCCCGCTGCTTCTAGCTCAGGCAGAAGCCCAAGTTCGTCCAGGGTGCGTGTGGCTGGAGGGTGGAGCAGTTCACCGGCTAGGCGTCGGTTTGACGGAAGCCCTGCTTCACAAAGCAAGACCCGGAGGCCTTTTTTTGCGAGTGAAACGGCAGATGTTGAACCTGCAACGCCACCACCTACTACCACTGCGTCATACATGGCATGGCCTAGCGTGTCTGATGTAACCGTATGCATCCCAGACCTCATTCATCGTTTTATGAGTAGCGCTCCACGCGCTTTCCGGACACCACGCCTAGACCCACTGTCGTCCGGACGCAAATAACTGGAACAAGTTCGCACTGGATACGGCCCCTTTAGGCCTAATTACTTTGATATAGCGCAGTGTTATTGACTTGTATCGATTGGCTCAGGCTAGCTTGG
Organism: Pseudomonadota bacterium; assembly: GCA_002863065.1. Lineage (GTDB taxonomy): Bacteria > Myxococcota_A > UBA9042. The sequence continues at coordinate 5,558 of PKDL01000045.1, read as the reverse complement.
GTGGGAACAGTGTGACGTCATCCAGGTGATCGGCACCGACCGCAAGCATCAGCAATCGGTCAAAGCCAAGCGCGATGCCCGACGATGGCGGTAAGCCAGCGTGCAGTGCATCGAGGAATCTCTCATCGATGGAATGAACGGGTAGTCCGAGTGCATGTCGTTTGGACTGGTCAGATTCGAAACGCTGACGTTGTTCGAGCGCATCAACCAATTCACCGAAGCCGTTCGCAAGTTCGATGCCGTCTACATATGCCTCGAATCGTAGTGAAATATCCGGTTTCTCGGGGTGGATAGCTGCGAGGCTTGCTAGGCTTCGCGGGAATTCCGTGAGGAAGACCGCCCCCATCGTTCGTAGCTGCGGTTCCACATCACTGACGAGGCGTTCGATAATTTCATCGGGCGACTCAGTGGGCGTAGAGAACATCGATAGTGCGTCCTTCACCGTAAGTGTGGTCCATTCTTGCGGTTGACCGACAGCTATTTCAACCAAAGCGCGAACATCAGCCATTAGGGCATCTAGTGACTCAAGAGTTCGATACCATTCAAGCATACTGAATTCGGCATGATGGTGTTGTCCCGATTCGTCGTCACGATAGGCGCGACCTAGGGAATAAATCCTTTCAAATCCTCCAGAAAGCGCTCGTTTTAAATGATATTCCGGACTGGTTTGGAGAAAGTGAGCTTTTCCTCCCACAGCTGCAGTAATGGACCCGAGGTGAACTTCTAGGCTGGCGTATTGCGAAAGGGTTGGCGGCTCGAGTTCGAGGAAGCTCTGAGAGTCAAAGTACTCTCGTATCTCGCGTTTCAATTCGGCGCGTCTGCGTAATGCGGGCGCAATTTGGAGAAGTCGCCACCAGTCTTGCTGGTCCAGCGGACGCTCGGAACGGTTTGCTGCGATTAGTCGCGGCTGTGTTTCGTCGAGGGACACCAAGTCGCCAGTCTGTATTGACCGATCGGGAGATGCCGCGCCAGTAGCATGGGGGAATACGCGCAGCATGCCTTGGCTGGTTTGCACAGTGATGGCCTGGTCATCCGAACGAATCACCCGGCCAAGCCGCGCAGTGGGCTTAGCTTTTCGCACGCCCCGCATAATCGCCGGTACGCGTATCAATGCGAATAACTTCGCCTTCATTGACGAACAGAGGCACGTTGACCGTAGCCCCGGTTGACAATGTTGCGGGTTTTGTTGCCCCAGTGGCTGTATCGCCCTTTACGCCCGGCTCGCAATGAGTGATTTCAATCTCGATGAAGTTTGGAAGTTCGATGTTGATAGGGTTGCCCTCGTAAAAAAGAACCTTCACATCGAGATTCTCGATGAGAAAATCCTTCACGGACCCCAGTTGTTCCGCGGTTATTTCCACCTGTTCATAGTTGTCGTTGTCCATGAAGGTGAACGTACTGCCATCTCCATACAAGTATTGCATGTCGCGATCGTCGAGAATTGCAGGCTTGAGTGTCTCTCCCGTGCGGAAGGTTTTCTCCAATACCCGCCCGCTTATCATGGACTTTATCCTGCATCGCGTGAATGCAGTTCCCTTACCGGGTTTGACAAATTGGAAATCAACGACGACGTAAGGTTCGCCATCGAGTTCAAATTTCAAGTTCTTTCGAATATCGCTAGTTTGGTACATGCGCCGTGGAGTACGACGCGGTCGCGTTGGTGTCAAGCATGGCGTCTAAAGACGATTTTTTGCTACTGACTTCACGCTTCGAGCGAACTGGTTGAACTGGACGTTTGCAGGGTGTACGACCGTTTGCTAAGGTCCAGCGGCTCAAGTTGCTCAGGTGAATGCTCATGATACAGCGCTCAAAAACAGTACGGATATCTTCAGCGGTCACAGCCGCATTGTTCTTGCTGTCAACCGTCGGTTGTTACAACACGTATCGCGTCGAACGCGATGAGTTTGCAAAACTCCAACGTAAGCCGGACGACACCAACATCGTCACAATCACCGACACGGAACAACAACAGGTGGCAGTCGAAGAGTCGACCAGCCTGTACGTGCGCTCGATTGGTGGACGTCGATACCCGGTAACGCCGTTCAACTTTCGTATTAGTCAAACTCAGCTTGTGGCGTCGGACCGCGATACGTTGCTCGCGGTGAATGGTATCGAAAGCTACGAGGTTGACCACTTGTCGACATGGAAAACCGTGCTGTTGGCTAGTGGAGGCGCAGCAATTGCGGCAGGAGTCATCCTCGCAATCATCTTCACATCCGGCCAAAAAACCTTCGATTAAAGCGTCACGTCGCTTCCTCCCAAAAACAGACACCCATAAGGACAATCCAGTGCGCGATGAATATCGGTGGACTGGACTGCATTATTTGATATGCGGGGCCGAAACCGGCCGTGCACACAGGGTGTACGATCCAGCTTGAGAACCCCTACAGATGCATTGGTGAAGCGAGACCAGAAAGGTCACGCATTGGCGCCACTTGCGAAGCCGTGTTACCACGCACCAACATGGTTGGTGGACACAGCAATCGTCAGCGTTATCGGTCGATAGCCGTCGTTGTCGCTATCGCCCTGGTTTTGGGCGTAGCGTTGACGGTTTCCTACGTGCTTCCGAGTTATGTTGAAAACAAGGTTCGAAGCACACTTGCTCGATTAGAAACCCAGTTCGGAGTCGCCATCACGGTAGATTCGGTGGACACGTACGGCGCTCTAGAAGTTGTCCTAAGTGCTATCACGGTACGGGATCCCAAAGCACCAGGTACTGAGCCCGCTGTTCTACGAATCGGTGAAATCCGCGTCGATGTGGATGTGTTTTCTGTACTTAGCACAAAACCCCGTTTGCGGACGGTGAGGGTAGACAAGCCCGAACTGCATATACTTCGCAGGCAAGACGGTACGAACAACGTGGCTTCCTGGCGGAAACGGATTAGCGCGTGGGACATGCCCGAAATTGAGCCTATGAGCACGTCATCTGAGTCAGTATTGGATAGGATTGACCCCCGACTTCCGGTCCTTAAAGTGAGTGGTGGTCGCCTAGTCATTAGCGACGCGACTCTGGAACGGAGTCTACTTCCGTCGTTTGCTCCAAAACAGATTGTGCTCTCGAACGGTAGTCTGACGGCAGAAAATACATCGATGATGCTCGATAAGTTGGAGCTCAAGGTTGTTGCTACCGCGGATATTGACCAGTTTGGTGGCCGAGTTGAAGGGAATCTCCTCTACGATCGTCGAACACGTCGCCGACGCATTATGCTCACCCTGCCAGAACCGTGCACGATCCCTTTTCCCGATGGACGCGAACTAACGATAGGGCAAGCGCTCTGGTCTGGAGGTCGTACTATTACATTACGGGACGTTGGATTCGACAGTCTGGCTCAAGTGGAAGAAATTCGAGCGCAATGGAAGCAATTACCAGCAGCTGGTGATACTGCTTTCCGCTGGTCTATTGGGGATTTGTCACGCATTGAGCTGCGTAAGCCGGTTATTGATTCCCATGCCTTGCTGCTATTGGCCTCGTGGCGTCCTGTGCATCACGCCACATCACCGGACAAGAAGCTGCCTTCCCTAGACGTTTCACGCAAACCAGTTGTTGGCACAAAGAAGCGTCCCAAGCTTAAAGTAGACAAAGGCGTTGCGGTCAGGGGCGCTCTCAAGGCGACATATGAATACCTGGGTCAACGTATTCTTGAGTTGGCAAAGGGTATCCGAAAGTCAGCCGATATTCTTCCCGTGGATGAAGTCGTCATTAGGGACGGACGGCTTAGCCCAGGGCCGGAACAGACAACCTTTTCGATGCAGTTTAGCCGGACGGACAGTACGTCGTCTTTGACTTTCAATACTGACGTTCAAGGCACTGTATCGTCATTTAAGGCGAAGGTTGCGGCGGACACCGGCGATATTCAAGTATCAGCCGATGTACCGGAGTTACCACTCGCGCGCCTCGAGCCCTATGCGCCTTCTTCTGTCGTCCTGAACGATGCGAAAATTCAAAAGACTGCGTTGCGGCTTCAATATTTCGAGGAAGACCAGTCTGTCATCATGGATGGAGATTTCCATCTTTCAGGCCTAACGTTGCAAGTGGCTCCAGTGGCATCAGTACCTATGGAAAACGTGAGCTTTGGAGGAAATATTCGCGCGACATACTCCCCAGTCGAGATGAAGATGTCCGTCGCTGCCAAAGAATTTCGGTTTGGGAATGTTCCAGTGCGTGGCCAGTTCGATATGACTGACGGGTTAGGCGAGCCAATAGTCCATCTCGAACTGCAGGTGCCGAGAATCGGCGCGCAGGCCGTGGTCAAGTCGTTACCGAAGGCGCTCATCGGGCGTCTGTCGTCCATGAAGACCAGCGGAGATATTGCCTGGTCACTCACGTTGGACTTGGACACGCGGGATATGAATTCACTCGAATACGACTCCGAGGGTCATGAATATGGATTTCGTGTGGAGTCCCTCGGTGAGCGATTGGCCCTGAACACCCTGCGTAAACGATTCAAGCATCGCGTACAAGAACCAGGGGGCGGCATAAAAGAATTCACGACGGGGCCCGGGAGCCGCGGTTGGACGCCGTTGCGGCGCGTCAGTGAGTGGATGGCAAAGGTGCTAACCACAACCGAGGATGGGACGTTTTATCGTCATCAAGGTCTTGCGTTCTTTGCGATTAGAGATGCGTTTGTTCAAAATCTTGAGCGCGGTCGATTTTATCGTGGGGCAAGTACGCTCACTCAGCAGCTGGTGAAAAATTTATTTCTCATCCGAGAGAAGACTGTCGCACGAAAGCTCCAAGAAATGTTCCTTGCGTGGCATATGGACCGTCATATGACCAAGAAAGAAATATTGGCGCTCTACGTCAACGTGGTTGAGTTCGGACCGCGAATTTATGGCATACGCAAAGCAGCGAAGTATTACTTCGACAAGGTACCAGCCGACCTCGACCCGCTCGAATGCGCTTTCTTAGCATCCATGCTTCCAAATCCTAAGCGGTATCACTACCAATTCCGTCGTGGGGAGGTAACAGAAGCCTGGCGGATAGCCCTAAGACGCACACTTGAAGTGATGGTGAAGCGTAAGAAGATGACTCGTAGACAGCTTGAGTCTTATGCACCCTACTCGCCACGCTTTCGCGAGCGTCGGAAGTGACGTTGTATGCATAGTATCCAGTCTAGAGGTCTGGAATAGTTCGAGTACCTGGCTTAATCGAGACGCTTACTCTGCCGAAGGTCACCCATGACTCGGTCGTACTCAACTTCCCAGTTCGTGGTCCCTTCTTGAAGGTTCTTAATCCGTGCTCGGACCTGTCGGTCAAGGTCTCGATCGGTACCAGCGTATCGTCTCAAAACATTTCGCATGGTCCGCCGTAGGTCATTGTCCTCGGCGAATATCTCTTCCACGTTCCGCGAATGGAGCAACACCTCGATCAGTTGCCGGATTACGTACTCATAGGCCTTTTCTCCGATCCCGAATTTTTCGCGGTCTGCGAGTGTTTGACGTATCCGACCGGTGTGCGAGTAGTCGAGATTGCGTGCGCTCACCATGTCCTTGGCACGCTCTAATAGCTGGCGATCCCGTCGGTTGTATTCCTTCAAGGATGCCTCAATGTCTAAATT